>DASVIK010000348.1:0-1868 GCA_036382135.1 Candidatus Limnocylindrales bacterium
CGCGCCGGCTCGTCGCGGAACCGGCTCCGCGCCAGCCCTTCGCTCGAGCGGATCGCGGGCATTCCGAAGCGAGCGGCCGCGACCGGATGTGCCGGGAGCCGAAGGATCGGCCCGAGGACGAACGGGATGATCCGGTCGGCCGCGCGCACCAGTGGGCCGAACAGGGCCCGATAGGCGCGGCCGTCCGCGCCGAGACCGGCTGCCGTCACGGCCACCGATCGCTCGAGCAGCGCGACCCTGCCGTCATCGAGCGGATGGGCGAGGGGCGCGTCCGGGTGGACCAGCGTGACCCCCGCGTGTTCAGTCAGGTCGAGGCTGCCGAAGAATGGCGAGGCGACCGTCGTCCCCGCGATGGTCGCGCAGACGTCGTGGACGAACCCCGGGAGCGTCAACTCCGCGCTCCGCATCCCGCCGCCGATCGTCGGGCGTCCCTCGTACACGACCACCGAGCGACCGGCGCGCGCCAACGTGATCGCGGCTGCGAGCCCATTCGGCCCGGAGCCGACGACGATGGCGTCGGGCGGGTGCTGGCGAGCGGTCACCAGGTCATCTTCCCATCCGCGACGGCAATCGGCGGGGCCGCCGCGCCGGCGGGGGGCCGCGCCGGCGGTGCGGACGCGTCGGCGCGCCACTGCCCGTGACTGCCAGAATGCGCGGGTGTTCACCGTGCGAGCCGCCACCTCGGGGGACGCGGCCGGCGTCGCCAACGTCCACGTCCGCGCCTGGAAGGCCGCGTACCGGGGCCTGCTGCCGGACGAGTACCTGGACGACCTGCGGCCGGAGGATCGGATCGCCCACTACACCCTCGGCTCCTCGGACGCCGACGTGCCGGCGACCCTCGTGGCGGTCGTGGATGGCGTCGTCCATGGATTCGTCACCACCGGTCCCTGTCGTGATCCAAGGGAGACCGACCGGGGCGAGGTGCTGGCCCTCCACGTCGATCCAGGCTCGTGGGGTCTCGGGATCGGGCGCCGCCTTCTCTCCGAGGGCCGGGCCGCCCTTTCGGCGCGAGGCTTCGCCGAGGCCGCCCTGTGGGTCCTGGCGGGCAACAGCCGCGCCGAGCGCTTCTACCGCTCGGACGGCTGGCTGCCCGAGGACCGCCGGCGCACCCACGAGGTGTGGGGCGTGATGATCGAGGAGTCGCGGTTCCGCCGTCCCCTCCCCTGACATGCCTGCCCCGCTCCGCCGCGGCCATGGGGACAGGTGGGCACACCCAACGCGCGCTGACCTGGTCGCAGGGCGGTCGAATGCTCGCTCGCGGTCGAACGGCTACCATCCGCACCTACCTCGGCCGGGGCCGATCACTCGAGGCAGGGGAGTCGCCCGCCGCACCACCGATTGCCGTGAGGAACAGGATCAATGGAAGCGTCCCCCTTTGACCCAACCGTCGATGTCGCGACCCCGGAGAACGATCCGGCGCTCGGCCTCGAACGGCGAGCCAAGTTCGAGATCCTCGGCGCGATCCTGCTGGGCATGTTCCTGGCGGCCCTCGACCAGACGATCGTCGGCCCGGTCCTCCCCCGGATCGTCACCGAGCTCAAGGGCGCTGACTACTACACGTGGGTCGTCACGATCTTCCTCGTGACCAGCACGATCACGGTTCCCATCTACGGCAAGCTGTCCGACCTCTACGGTCGCCGGCCGATGCTCCTCTTCGGAATCACGCTCTTCCTGGTCGGCTCGGCCCTGTCGGGCCTGAGCCAGACGATGTGGCAGCTGATCCTCTTCCGCGGCATCCAGGGGCTGGGAGCGGGCGCCATCTTCCCGATCGCCCTCGCGGTCATCGGCGACCTGTTCACGCCGGCCGAGCGCGGCAAGTACCAGGGCCTGTTCGGGGCCGTCTTCGGGATCGCCTTCCTGATCGGGCC
>DASVIK010000349.1:0-15518 GCA_036382135.1 Candidatus Limnocylindrales bacterium
CTCGGCCGGAAGGTCGAGCTGAAGGAGTACGACAACCAGAGCCTTGCCGACACGGCCGTGAGCCAGATCGAGCGGCTCGTCACGGTCGACAAGGTTGACCTCCTGGTCGGGCCGTTCTCTTCGGCGCTGACGATCCCGACCTCGGCCGTCGCCGAGAAGTACAAGATGGCCTTCGTCGAAGGTGCCGGCGGCGCCCCGGGCGTCTTCTCGCGTCAGTTCCACTACACCTTCTTCGTCCAGCCCGCGACCGCGGAGAAGCAGGCCGATCCGTTCGTCAAGTACATCCTTTCGCTCCCTGCCGACCAGCGGCCGACGAGCGCGGCGTACCCGCAGCAGGACGACCCGTTCGTGTCGGCCACCGAGGACGGTGCGCAGGCGACGCTCGAGGCGGCAGGCATCAAGACCGTCTACAAGCAGGTCTATCCGCCGACCCAGACGGACTTCGCCTCGATCGCCGCGGCGGTGAAGGCGTCCAAGGCGGACATCGTCCTGGGCGGCACGATCTTCGACGACGCGGTCGGCCAGGTGCAGGCCTACGCCTCGATCAAGTACCAGCCGAAAGCGGTCTACTTCACGAGCGGCCCGAGCACCGTCGGTGCCTTCAAGCAGGCGCTCGGGGACAAGGTCAACGGCATCTTCACCGGCGACGGCTGGATCGAAGCATCCAAGGCCACGGGCAACGCCAACTTCGTGACTGAATACCACGCGATGTTCCCGAAGGAAGCGCAGATCCCCGGCGAGGCGGCCGAAGGCTACTCGGTGGGACAGGTGCTGCTGGCGGCGGTCACCGGGGCGCAGAGCCTCGACAACACGAAGATCGCCGACTGGCTGCATGCCAACACGGTGAACACCGTGCAGGGTCCCATCGGCTGGGATGCGCTGGGCAGGCCGAACGGGAGCTACCTCCTCGAGCAGTACGCGGCGGGCACGCTGAACGTCGTCGCCCCGAGCGACGACCCGAACAAGGCCGCCGATCCGGCGTATCCCAAGCCGAGCTGGTGAGCCGGCTACCAACGAGCAGTCACCGCCCCTGCGCTGGCCGGGGCGGTGACCCAGGACCCGACAGGAACCGCGCGGCACGCCACCGATGAGCGGCGAACTCCTCGTTCAGAGCGTCGTGCTCGGCCTCCTCACCGGCGGCGTCTACGCCCTGACGGCCTCGGGCCTGACCCTCATCTTCGGGATCATGCGCGTGGTCAACATCGCCCACGCCGCCATGATCGTCATGTCCGCCTACCTCTCGTGGTGGCTCTTCAAGACCGTCGGCCTGGATCCGATCCTGTCGATCGCGGTCGTCGTACCCGTCTTCTTCGCGCTCGGCGCCCTCGTCCAGCGGCTGATCCTGCGGCGCCTGTCGGGCCGTGATCTCACGCTCACGGTGCTCGTCACCTTCGGTTTCGCGATCATCCTGGAGGGGCTCCAGGGAACGCTCTTCTCCTCGAACTTCCAGGCGATCAAGACGTCCTACTCGCTGGACAGCTTCGAGGTCTTCGGGATCTTCGTGCCGCTCGTCCGCCTGCTATCCGGGGCCGTGGCACTCGCGCTGCTCGGCGGGCTGTATCTCGTCCTCTCGCGCACCGACCTCGGTCGGGCGATCCGCGCCACCACCCAGGATCCGCGGACTGCGGCGCTCGTCGGGGTCAACGTGGAGCAGGTCACGATGCTCGCGTTCGCGCTCGGCGTCTCGATGGCGGCGGCGGGCGGTCCGCTCCTCGGCATGCTCTTCGCCTTCTATCCGAGCACGCACTGGCTCTGGATCGGGAAGCTCCTCGCGATCGTGGTGCTCGGGGGGCTCGGCAGCCTCCGCGGCACATTCGTCGCCGCGATCCTGCTCGGCCTCGCGGAACAGGTCATGAACGTGACGATCTCGCCCGACTGGGCGCCGCTCGTCTTCTACGGGTTCCTCTTCGGCGTCCTGATCGTGCGGCCGCAGGGCCTGTACGGCACCCTGGCGCGCGAGAGCCTCTGATGCCGGCGCGCAAGGTCGCCCCGCTCCTGGCCCTCGCCCTGTTCGCGCTCCTGCCGCTGGTCGTGCGCGAGGGTTTCTACATCGACCTGCTGCTCTTCACGTTCATGTACGCCGCCATGTCGGTGGGCTGGGACATCATGGGCGGCTACGCCGGGTACGTATCGCTCGGTCACGTGGGGTTCTTCGGGCTCGGGTCCTATGTCGCGGGGCTGCTCGTCGTGCACTTCGGCATCCCGGTGTTCGTCAGCGCACCGTTCGTGGGACTCCTCGCGGCGGTCGTGGGCGCGGGTCTCGGCTGGATCTCGCTGCGGGCCCGCGGCACGTCGTTCGTCATCGTGACGCTGACGTTCACCTACGTCGTCCAGCTGTTGGCCCTGAACCTGAGGAGCGTCACCGGCGGCAGCTCCGGCCTCTACCTTCCGCTCCTCAACCTCCCCTCCGACATCGTCATCCTGCCGTTCTACTACTCGATGCTCGCGCTCCTGGTCGTCGCAATCCTCGTGTCCATCGCGATCCGGCGCTCGAAGTTCGGCCTGGGCCTGATCGCGATCCGGGAAGAGGAGGGCAAGGCGGACGGCTCGGGGGTGAACACCTCGCTCTACAAGATCCTGGCGTTCGCCATCAGTGTGTCGTTCGCCGGCGTGGCGGGCGCGCTCCATGCCCAGTACCTGAACTACGTCGACCCGGACCTCGCCTTCGAGCTGATCATCACGCTTAACCTCATCATCATGAGCCTGGTCGGAAGCCGCGGGACCGTGTGGGGACCGGTCCTGGGCGCGTTCATCCTGCAACCGCTCTCGCAGTACCTCATCTACCTCACGCCCTCCCAGATCGCCGGCCAGGTCCACCTCATCGCGCTCGGCGTCATCCTCGTGCTCGTCGTGATGTTCATGCCCGACGGCATCATCACGACCTTCGACACGTGGCGGCATCGGCGGAGCGAGGTTCGCCCGGCGGACGCGCCGCGCGCGGGATCGCAAGAGGAGGCGTCATGAGCGGGACTGCCGCGACTGCCGCGGCCCCACCGCCGACTGGGGACGGATCGGCGGCCCTCACGGTCACCGGCATCGACAAGTCCTTCGGCGGGATCAGGGCGCTCACGGACTGCTCGCTGACCGTGAGGACCGGAAGCATCACCGCGCTGATCGGGCCGAACGGCTCGGGCAAGACGACGCTCTTCAACTGCATGACCGGCTTCTACCAGCCGGAGCGAGGCGAGGTCTACGTCCGCGGGGTCCCGGTCATCGGCGAGCGCCCGAGCGACATCGTGCACCTCGGCGTGATGCGCACGTTCCAGGTCACCCGCCTCTTCCGGCGGATGACCGTGCTCGAGAACATGATCGTGCCGATCCGCCAGCTCACCTTGCGGTCGCTGTTCACCGCGGCGATCAAGGGTCACGAGCGCGATCGGGCCGAGGTGCTCCTCGAGTTCGTCGGATTGCAGGCGCTCCGGGACCAGCCCGCGGAGAGCCTCTCGTTCGGGCAGCAGAAGCTCCTCGAGCTGGCCGCTGCGCTGATGGCCGAGCCGGAGATCCTGATGCTCGACGAGCCCGCCGGTGGACTGAACCCGGTCATGATCGAGAAGGTCGCGGGTCACGTCCGCGAACTGAACGGTCGCGGGGTCACGTTCCTCGTCATCGAGCACAACATGGGCTTCGTGATGGACCTGTGCGATCCGGTCATCGTCATGCACCGGGGAACGGTCATCGCCCAGGGCACGCCCGACCAGGTGCGCGACGACCCGATCGTCCTCGACGCGTACCTCGGAGATTAGCGGTGCTGCTCGAGATCGAAGGCCTGTGCGCGGGGTACGGCGGCGGCGGCGACGTCCTGCGCGGCGTCGACCTGGCCCTGGCGGAGGGCGATTTCGTCTGCCTCATCGGTCCGAATGGCGCCGGCAAGTCGACGCTGCTGCGCGTGATCTCGGGGATCCTGCGGCCGAGGCGTGGGGCGATCCGCTTCGACGGCGTCGACGTCGCGGGCCGGCGCCCCGACGTCCTCTTCCGGCTTGGCATCGCCCACGTCCCGCAAGGTCGGAGCACATTCCCGCAGATGACCGTGCACGAGAACCTGCTCATGGGCGCGTACAGCATCCGCGACCGGGCGTTTGCACGGGAGCGGCTGCGCGTCGCGGCGACTCTCTTCCCGATCGTCGTCGAGCAGGCCGACCGCCGGGCGGGGCTCCTGAGCGGTGGCGAGCAGAAGCAGGTGGAAATGGCGCGGGCCGTCGTCACGGCCCCGCGCGTCATGCTCCTCGACGAGCCGACGCTCGGCCTCGAGCCGCGCGCGGCCCGCACCGTGATGAGCAAGATGCGCGAGCTCAACGAAGACGGCGTGACGATCCTCCTGGTGGAGCAGAACGCGCGGACCGGGCTCGGCACCGCCCGTACGGGCTGCGTCATGGAACTCGGTACGATCAAGCTGCGCGGCGAGGGACAGCGGCTGCTCGACGATCCGCAGGTGAAGCGCCTCTATCTCGGCGAGAGGGCCGCGATATGACCGGCATCCGGCGGAGGGCGATCGGCGCGCCGCGCCCTCGAGCGACGATTACCGACGTGGCGTCGGAAGCCGGCGTCCATCCGTCGACGGTGTCGCGGGTCCTGACGGGTCACGTCGGGTCCACGATCCGGCCGGCGACACGCGAACGCGTCCTCGCGGCCGCGGATCGCCTCGGCTACCGGCCCTCCGCCCTGGCCCGGAGCCTGCGCCTCCAGCGGACCCTGACCCTGGGGATGCTCGTCCCGGACATCACGAACCCGTTCTTCTCGTCGATCATCAAGGGGGCCGAGGACGCCGCCCGCCAGCGGGGCTACAACCTCATCCTCTGCAATTCGGAGGACGAGCCGGAACGCGAGGCGACGTACCTGCGCGTGCTCCGCGAGCGCCAGGTCGATGGCCTGCTCATCGCGTCTTCGCAGATGGCCGACGACACGATCGCGGAGCTTCGTGAGGACGCGTTCCCATTCGTCCTCCTCAACCGGGCGACCCGCAATGGAGACGACCTCGCGGTCGTCGTCGACAACCACGCCGCCGCCGTCGAGGTGGTCGCCCATCTCGCGTCCCTCGGCCACCGCCGGGTGGGCCACATCGCCGGACCCCAGAACACGACGACCGGCGTCGATCGATGCGAGGGCTACCGGGCCGGCGTCCTCGCGCACGGCCTGGCCGACGAGCCCGAGCTGGTGGTCGAGGCCAGCGCGTTCTCCGAGGAGGCCGGCCACCGCGCGCTCGGGGTCATGCTCGCCGGACCTGCCCGGCCGACGGCCGTCTTCGCCGCGAATGACCTCATCGCCATCGGGATACTCCAGCGGCTCCGCGAGATCGGCGCCCGGGTCCCGCGCGATCTCTCGATCGTCGGGTTCAACGACATCCCCCTCGCCGGCCTGCTCGAGCCGGCGCTCACCACCGTGCGGGTGCCGCAGCTGGAGATGGGCGTCGTCGGCGCGCACCTCCTGATCAACCGGCTCGAGGGCCGGCCGATCGACGACGTCCGCGTGACCCTGCCCACCGAGCTCGTGGTCCGCGCGTCCACGGCCGCGCCCGACATCACCCAAGCGAGTCCCCCCACCCCTGACGGAGCCCAACCATGACGCGTCTCGTCGACCTGACCCAGCCCTGGGGCGATCGGATGCCCACCTGGCCGCAGTTCGCCTCGATCGAGGTCACCGACATCACGACGCATCACCGGGATCGCAAGAGCACGATGCTCGTGAAGACGAACATGCACACCGGCACGCACATCGACGCGCCGAGCCACTACTGCGAGACCGGCCGGGACCTCGGCCGGATCGAGCTGAGCGACCTCTACGGGACGGGCCTCGTGATCGACCTCCGGCCGATCTCCCGGCCGTGGAGCTACTACAGCCTCGCCGAGATCGAGGCCCACATCCCGCCGGGCGAGTCGATCCGCGAGGGTGACATCGTCGTGCTCTATACGGGCTGGGACCAGTACAACTGGACCAAGCCGACGCGCGACGACGTGACGTACTTCGATCGGCATCCGGGCCCGCAGCCCGAGGTCATCGACTTCCTCATCGCGAGGCGGATCAAGTGGATCGGCGCGGACCTCGCCTCGATCGACCACTCGCTGAACACGCGCGTCCGGCTCATGCGACCCGATCTCATCGCCGAGTACGAGGCGCTGTCGGGCCGGCCGATCGAGGAGACCCTGCCGGCCCGGGACTTCGAGTATGTCCACTACGGGACCGCACGGAACGACATCTCGATGCTCGAGAACCTCGGCGGAGAGCTCGCCGAGGTCGCCGGGAGACGGGTCGACATGGGCGCCTTCCCGTGGCGCTGGCAGGGAGGCGAGGGCTGCATCTGCCGCGTCGCCGCGTTCGTGGAGGAAGAGGCATGAAGGCGCTCGTGCTCACGGCTCCGCACGAATTCGAGATCCGCGACGTCCCCCGGCCCGAGCCGGCGGCCAACGAGGTGCTGTGCCGGGTCAAGGCGATCGCGATCTGCGGCACGGACGCCGAGATCATCGAGGGAAGCTTCGCCGGTCGATGGCCTCGGGCCTACCCGTTCATCCCCGGCCACGAATGGTCCGGTGAGGTCGTCGCCGCCGGGCCGATCGCCGAGCAGAACGGGTTCACCGTGGGCACCCGCGTCGCCGGGACCTCCCACTCCGGCTGTGGCTACTGCCGGATGTGCAGGATCGGTCGCTACAACCTGTGCTTCAACTACGGTCGCGAGGACCTCGGTCACCGCCAGTACGGCCACTACAGCCAGGGCGCATACGCCGAGTACGTCGTCCACACGATCAAGAGCGTCTTCCGGATCCCCGACGTCATCGCGTTCGACACGGCCGCCCTGTGCGACACGGCCTCGATCGCCCTCCACTCGGTCCGCCGTCCCGGGATCGAGCCCGGCGATCTCGTGGCCTCCGTGGGATCGGGCGGGATGGGCCTGCTCGTCGCGATGTGCGCCCGGACCCTCGGAGCGGCGCGGGTGATCGTCATCGGCGGCGGGAAGCGTCTCGAGCGCGCCCGCGAGCTCGGCTTCGAGACGGTGGACTACCACGACGGCGACCCCGTCGCCCAGGTCCGCGACTGGTCCGGCGGGATCGGCGTGGACGTCGCGGTCGACTCCGCGGGCTCCAGGGACTCGGTCGGCCAGGCGATCGGCATGGTCCGGAAGGGCGGTCGGGTCGCCTTCACCGGCATCCCGAAGGAACCGACCCAGGTCAACTTCCAGAAGATCGTCCTGGAGGAGCTCGATCTCTACGGGGTCCGGGCCAACCGCAACACGATGGAGTCGGTGATCCCGCTGATCGCCGACGGACGCATCCCGGCCGACCGGCTCATCACCCACCACTTCCCGCTGGCGGAGTTCCGCGAGGCGCTCCGGACCTTCAACGAGCGGGTGGACGGCGCGCTCAAGGTGATCGTCGAGCCATGACCGTGCTCCCGGCCCAGATGCGTGCCGTCGTCTTCGAGGCGCCGGAGCGGTTCGCCCTGTGCACTGTCCCGGTGCCCGTGCCGGCTATCGGTCATGCGCTCATCCGGGTCGAGGCGTCCATGGTCTGCGCCACGGACCGCAAGATCCTTGCCGGGAAGTTCGCCGGCACGACGTTCCCGCACGTGCCCGGTCACGAGTTCGCGGGCACGGTCGCGTCGCTCGGACCGGCGACGCGCGGACCGGCGCCCGGGACCCGGGTCGGGGTGGAGATCCACGTCGGCTGCGGAGTCTGCGATCGCTGCCGTGAGGGCCTCTACAACCTGTGCCGGAACTACGGCCGGACGGAGATGGGACACGCCCACGTGGGGTTCACGATCGCGGGCGGTCTGGCCGAATACGCGAGCGTCCCGGTCGCCGCGCTCCACCCGCTGCCGGATCCGGTGAGCACGGCGGACGGGGCGTGGACCGACAACCTCGGGATCGCCCTCTGGGCCATCGAGCGGGCCCGCCTCCTCGCCGGCGAGGCGGTCGTCGTCGTCGGCCCCGGGGCGATCGGGCTGTGCGCGGCCCAGCTCGCCCGGGCGAGCGGCGCGGGTCGCGTGACCGTGGTCGGTCGGGGCGAGCGCCTGGCTCGCGCCGCGAAGTTCGCGGACGCGGTCGTCGACGAGCGCGATGCCGGCGCCCTCGCCGGAACGGCCGACGTCGTCGTCGAGTTCGCCGGCACGTCCGAAGCCGCGGGGCTGGCGATCGCCGCCGCCCGACGCGGGGGTCGCGTCGTCCTTGGCGGGGCGACAGGGCAGGGGGTCGCGTTCCCGTCGATCGATCTCTCGACGATCGTGCGTGGCCACCTCGACGTCCTCGGCTCCGTCGCCAACCCGAAAGGGGTCTCGGGGCGCGCCCTGGCCCTCCTGGCGTCAGGTGCGATCGACGTGGCCAGTCTCACCACCCATCACTTCCCCCTCGACCAGTTCGACGACGCATGGGCGACCTTCACCGAACGCCGGGACGGCGCGATCCGGGTGATGCTGACCCCGTGAGGAGGAGCACATGACCATCGACCGGGCGACCGCGCTCGACCTCTACCGGGTGATGCGGAGGATCCGTCGCTTCGAGCAGCGCTCGACGACGCTCTTCGGCGAGAACAAGATCTGGGGCACGATCCACAGCTATGCCGGCGAGGAGGCGATCGCCGCAGGTGTCTGCGCCCATCTCCGCGATGATGACTGGATCACTTCCACCCACCGCGGGCACGGCCACTGCATCGCCAAGCGGGCCGACCTGGGCAAGATGTATGCGGAGCTCCTCGGGCGCGAGACCGGCTACTGCCGTGGCCGCGGCGGCTCGATGCACATCGCCGACACCTCCAAGGGCAACCTGGGGGCGAACGGGATCGTCGGCGGCGGGATCCCGATCGCCACCGGTGCGGCCCTGACGGCGCGCCAGCTCGGCACCGACCAGGTCGCCGTGTCGTTCTTCGGCGACGGGGCCGCGAACGAGGGCTCGTTCCACGAATCGCTCAATCTCGCGGCGATCTGGCAACTGCCGGTCGTCTATGTCTGCGAGAACAACCAGTACGCCGAGAGTCTCCCGGTCGGCAAGGCCTTCGCGACCGAGGACATCGCCTCGCGAGCGACCGGCTACGGGATGCCGGGGGTCAACGTCGACGCCCGGGACGTCCGGCTCGTCTACGCGGTCGCCGGGGAGGCGATCGCCCGGGCGAGGGCCGGCGGCGGCCCGACCCTCATCGTCGCGGAGGCCTACCGGCACGAAGGCCACTACTACGGCGACCCGCAGCACTACCGGTCGAAGGACGAGATCGACGTCTGGCGGGCGACATTCGACCCGATCCTCAACGCCCGCGCCTGGCTGACCTCGGACGCCGTGGCGACCGAGGCCGAGATCGACGCCATCGACCGCGAGGTCGACGAAGAGACCGAGGCCGCGATCGCCTGGGCGGAGACGGGCCCGATCGCCTCGCCGATCACGCCGGAGGAGATCTATGCCAGCTACTGAGACGGCCCTGGCCGGACCTCCCGGCGCGACGACCGAGCAGTTCTATGCGGAGGCGCTCCGCGATGCCCTCCGGCTCGAGATGCTGCGCGACCCCCGGGTCCTCGTCATGGGCGAGGACATCGCCGAGCACGGCGGCGCGTTCCAGGTGACCGCGGGCCTGCTCGCGGAGTTCGGACCGGGCCGCATCCGCCAGACGCCGATCAGCGAGCTCGGGATCGTCGGGACGGGTGTCGGGGCCGCGCTCACCGGCCTCCGGCCCGTCGTCGAGCTCATGTATATCGACTTCTCGGGCCTGGCGATCGACCAGATCGTCAACCAGGCCGCCCAGAACCGGTTCATGTTCGGCGGGCAGGCCCGCGTGCCGCTCGTCGTGCGGACCCAGGGTGGCTCGGGCCGGGGCAACGCGGCGCAGCACTCGAAGTCGCTCGAGGCGTGGTTCACCCACGTCGCCGGGCTGAAAGTCGTCATGCCGGCAACGCCCGCCGACGCCAAGGGCCTGCTGACCGCGGCGATCCGGGACGACGACCCGGTCATGTTCATCGAACACAAGCTGCTCTACCGCACGAAAGGGCCGGTACCGGAGGGCGAGTACGTCGTGCCGCTTGGCAAGGCCGACGTGAAGCGGGTGGGGAGCGATCTCACGATCGTGACCTGGTCCCGCGAGGTCCTGTTCGCGCTCGAGGCCGCGACGAAACTGGCTGCCGACGGCGTCGACGCCGAGGTCATCGACCTGCGGACGCTCGTGCCGCTCGATCGGGAGGCGATCCTCGCAAGCGTCCGCAAGACGCGGCGACTGCTCGTCGTCCACGAAGCGATCAAGCGAGGTGGCTACGGCGCCGAGATCGCCGCGCTCGTCGCCGAGGAGGCCTTCGACGATCTCGACGCCCCGCCGCGCCGCCTGGCCGGTGTCGAGACGCCGATCCCGTATGCCGCGCATCTCGAGCGCGGTGTCATCCCCCAGGTCGAGGACATCGTCCGCGTGGCCAAGGAGCTCGTCGGATGAGCGTGACGTCGGTCATCCTGCCGAAGCTCGGCCTGACGATGGACGAGGGCACGCTCGTGGCGTGGTTGAAGAAGGAAGGCGACCGGGTCGAGGCCGGCGAGATCCTGTTCGAGGTCGAGACGGACAAGGCCACGATGGAGGTGGAGTCGCCGGTCGCCGGGTACGTCCGCAAGCTGCTCGTCGCCGCCGGCGAGACCGTTCCGGTCACGCAGGTCATCGCCCTCATCACCACGACTGCGGACGAGCCGGTGGCCGTCCCCTCCGGGCACGTCGCGGCAGAGCCACCGGCCGCCGATGAGGCGCCCGAGGCTCCGCCGGTCGCGTCCCGGGCGGAGGGCGAACGCGTGGTCGCGAGCCCCGCGGCCCGCAAGCGCGCCCAGGAGCTCGGCGTGGACCTGGCCCGCGTCAGTCCCGCCAAGGGCGGCCGGATCTCGGTCGAGGACGTCGAGGCCGCCCATGCGGCGGCAGGCTCGCCGTCAGCGACCGTCGCACCGGCGGTGAGGCCGGTCGCACCGGCGGCCGCGGCCACTGCGCCTGGTGCCGCCGGCCGCGCCCCGCTGTCCCGGATGCGTCGCGCGATCGCGGAACGGATGACCCAGTCGTTCCGCGACGTGCCCCAGTTCTCGATATCGCACGACGTGGACATGACCGCCGCGGGAGCCGCCCGGACGGCCGCCGGCGTCTCGTACGCCGACGTGCTCATCGGCACCCTGGCTCGGACCCTCGTCGACCACCCGCGGCTCACGATGCGCTTCGACCCGGAGGGCCTGATCCCTGCGGATGGCATCCATATCGGGGTCGCGGTCGCGCTCGACGACGGGTTGCTTGTGCCGGTCCTGCGCGATGCCGACTCGAAGGACTTCGGGGCGATCTCGCGCGAGCGTGCGCGGTTGCAGGACGGTGCCCGGGCCGGGAAGCTCCCCGTGGAGGCGCTCGTCGGCGCGGTCTTCACGATCTCCAACCTCGGCCAGCAGGGCGTCGATCGGTTCACCGCGATCGTGAATCCACCGGAGGCGGCGATCCTCGCCGTCGGACGCGTGCGCGACCTCGTCGTGGCGCGCGACGGCGGGGCGGTGGTCGCCCCGGTCGTGACCCTCACGCTCTCGGTCGATCACCGGGTCGTCGACGGCGCCCAGGCCGCAGCGTTCCTGGCCGATCTCGCGGGCCGGCTCGAGAGCGGCGCGCAGTGAACGCGCCTCGCGACGCCGGAGTCCCGCCCGTGGCCCCTGAGCAGATCAACCGCGTCCAACTTGCCGCCTCCCACTGGAAGCCGCGCTTCGTCGCGAACGGGATCGACGTCAACGATTTCGAGCGGGTGCTGACCGCCACGACGGAGTGGGCGGACTGGGCACCGAACTGGAAGGCCGTCGGCGACATGCATCGGGAGCTCGGCGAGGAAGCCGCCAACAAGGGCCACCTCGTCAGCGCGACCGAGGCGTTCCAGCGGGCGGCCTGGTCCTACCACCTCGGCAAGTTCCTGTGGTTCGAGGACCTGGACCTGCATCTCGAGATGAACACCCTGGTGACCGCCATGTACGCGCGGGCGCTGCCCCATCTCGATCCGCCCGGCGAGCGCCTCGAGATCCCGTTCGAGGGCACGACGATCCCCGGCAACCTGCGCCGGCCGCGAGGCGTCGCCCGTCCGCCGGTCGTGCTCCTCGTCCCCGGCCTCGACTCGGTGAAGGAAGAGCTCTTCGCGATGGAGCAGGACTTCCTTCGGCGCGGCATGGCGACGCTCGCGGTGGACGGTCCGGGCCAGGGCGAGAGTGCCCCGCGCTTCCCGATCCGGGCCGACTGGTCGAGCGTCGTCCGGCCGATCATCGACACGCTCGCCACCCGCTCCGATGTCGACGCCGGGCGGGTCGGGCTCATGGGGATCAGCATGGGTGGGATCTATGGGCCGCTGGCGGCCGCCCGCGAGAAGCGGATCCGGGCCCTCATCGCGCTCGCCGGCCCGTACGACCTGTCCGAGTGCTGGGCCGCCCTGAATCCGCTCACGCGGGGCGGCTACGTCTTCTACACGAAGTCGAAGGACGAGGCCGAGGCGTTCGAGCGCTCGAGGACCCTCGCGCTGCACGGTGTGCTCGGGCAGGTCGACCAGCCGCTCCTGGTCATCCACGGCGCCAGGGACCGGCTCTTCCCGCCCGAGCAGGCCGAACGGATCGCCCGCGAGGCGCCCAATGCGACTCTGCTCATGTATCCGGATGGCAACCACGTCTGCAACAACATCGCGTACAAGTACCGGCCGGCGATGGCCGACTGGATGAGGGAGCGACTCGATCCATGACCGACTGGCTCGAATCGATCGATCCCGCGACCGAGGCGCTCCTCGCCCGCTTCCCGCCGTCAACGCCGGACGAGATCGAGACCGCGATCGCCGAGGCCGACGCGTCGCAACGGGCCTGGCGGCGGACCACCTTCGATGAACGGGCCGCGGCGATGCACCGCCTCGCGACGCATCTGCGAGGCCGTCGCGACGACTACGGCCGACTCATCACCCTCGAGATGGGCAAGCCCATCGCCGAGGCGGTCGGCGAGATCGAGAAGTGTGCCTGGGCGTGCGACTTCTATGCGGATCGGGCGGCCGGCTTCCTCGCCGACGAGGTGGTCGAGACGAACGCGAGCCGAAGCCTGGTGGCCTACGAGCCACTCGGTGTCGTGCTCGCGATCATGCCCTGGAACTACCCGTTCTGGCAGGTCTTCCGGTTCGCGGCGCCCGCGCTCATGGCGGGCAACGGTGCTCTCCTCAAGCACGCCTCGAACATCCCGCAGTGCGCGCTGGCGGTCGGTTCGGCGTTCGAGGAGGCGGGCTTCCCGCACGGCCTCTTCCGCACGCTTCTCTTGCCGGGTGCGTCCGTCGAACCCGTCGTCCGCGATCGCCGGGTACGGGCCGTGACCCTCACCGGCAGTTCGGAGGTCGGCGCCCGCGTCGCGGCCGTCGCCGGGGCGGCATTGAAGAAGACGGTGCTCGAGCTCGGTGGATCGGACCCCTACATCGTCCTGGCCGATGCCGACGTCCCGGCCGCCGCGGCCACGGCCGTCCGGGCACGCAACCAGAACAACGGCCAGTCCTGCATCGCGGCCAAGCGCTTCCTCGTCGCCGACGCCGTCGCCGACGAGTTCGAGGAGCGCTTCGCGCAGGCGGTGGGCGCGCTGCGCATCGGAAACCCGCTCGATCCAGCCACCCAGGTCGGTCCGCTCGCCCGTGCCGACCTTCGCGACACGCTCGAGCGGCAGGTCGACGAATCGGTCCGCCAGGGCGCGCGCGTGCTCGCCGGCGGGCGGCGGAGGAGCGGGCCCGGCTACTTCTATGAGCCGACGGTCCTGGCGGGCGTCCGGGACGGCATGCCCGTCCTGGCCGAGGAGACCTTCGGCCCCGTCGCGGCCGTCCGTCGTGTGGCCGACGCAGACGAGGCCGTCGCGATCGCGAACGGTTCCGACTACGGCCTCGGGGCGAGCATCTGGACCGGCGACACCGCGGCCGGCGAGGCCATCGCACGGACGATCGAGTCCGGTGCGGTCTTCGTCAACGGGATGGTGGCATCCGACCCGCGCCTGCCCTTCGGCGGCGTGAAGCGGAGCGGTTGGGGGCGCGAGCTCGGTCCGTTCGGGATCCGCGAGTTCACCAACATCCAGACGATCTGGATCGGACCGGAGGCCACCCCAGTGGGGCCGGCGGTCGAGTAGCGGCACCGCCGGCCGGTTCGTTCGTCCGGCCGCGCGGCAGACGACAGCGCAGGAAGATCGAGGGATCGGCCATGACCATGACGATGGACAAGCTCGAGCTGTCCGCCGAGCAACGGCTCATGCAGCAAACGACGCGGGACTACGTCGACCGGGTCATCATCCCGTTCATCCGGGCCAACCGCGAGCGCGAATGGCTCTTCGACCCCGACAAGCGACTCCCGCCGGGGATCCTCGAGGAGGCCGACGCGGCGGGCCTGCGCGGGCTCGGCGTCCCCGGTCGATTCGGCGGGGTCGACCTGGACGCAGGAACCGAGGCGCAGACGTTCGCCGTGATCGCCACCGAGCTCGGTCGGGGGGACGCCGGGATCGCCGACAAGCTGGCCCAGGGCTGGAAGGTGTCGGTACTCCTGCGGCACGTGGCCCCCGAGCACCTGCAGGCGCGCTGGTTCCCTCGCTACATGGCGGATCCGTCGTTCCTCATGGCCCACTGCCTGACCGAACCGAAGGGGGCGTCGGACCGCTGGCTGCCGTACAACGTCCCGGAAGCGAACATGGATACGCGGGCCACACTCGCCGACGGTCACTGGACGATCAACGGGCGGAAGCAGTACATCAGCAATGGCTGGGACGCCTCGCTCTACGTCGTCTACGCGAACACGGACCCGGCGGTGGGGATGCTCCAGGGCACGAGCAGCTTCCTCGTCCCCCGCGACACCCCGGGCCTGACCGTCACCCGCTGCAATGAGACCGTCGGCGGCCGCTACATGAACAACGGCGAGATCCTCTTCGAGGACTGCCGGGTGCCCGAGGACCATCTGCTGGTGCGGGGCGACGCCCTGGGCAAGGCCGCGGTCTACTTCCGACCCGGCAAGATCCTCCAGGCGGCCAAGAACCTCGGCACCGGGATCGCCGCCTTCGAGGACACCGCCACGTTCGTGCAGCAGCACGTGCAGGGCGGTCGGATCCTCATCAAGCACCAGGCGGTCGCCCTGAGGCTGGCCAAGATGGCCATCAAGCTCGACGCCGTCGGCGCGTTCCTGCGCCACGCTGCCCGGGCCGTGGACCAGAACACTCCGGATGCCGACAAGCTGTGCAACATGGTCAAGGTCTTCGCCTCGGAGGAAGTGTTCGAGGTATGCCGCCAGGCCCTCGAGCTCCACGGCGGCCACGGGTCGATGCTCGACATGGGGATCGAGAAATACCTGCGTGACGCGTCGGTGTACCTGCACATGGACGCCACGGTGGACGTCTCGGCCTTCAAGATCATCAAGGCGATGTTCCCGGAGACGGCGGGGGCGTACGCCGGTCCGGAGTGAGTCGTCGCTCCGTCTCGCGAGGATCGGCGTCGCGCGCTGCCTCCGCGAGTGTTCCGAGATGTCACTCGATTCTGCCCCGGATCGGAGTGCGCGACAGCGCATGATGTTCGGAAATGGCGTCGCAGAC
>DASVIK010000350.1:0-5038 GCA_036382135.1 Candidatus Limnocylindrales bacterium
CTGCCTCCACGGGACCGGCGTCGAGGACCGGCCGCAGCAGCTCCAGGTCGCGCGCATGGCTCTCGACCGTCCGGTGCACGCTCTCGGCCCACGCGTCGAGCTCGCTCCCGTCATGGTCGCCGCGCTCGGCCGTGAGCGCCGAGGCGACGTCGGCGAGGGTCCGCGCGTCCGTCCCGAGCCGGACCAGCGTCGCCGCCCACGCGGCAGGAGTCCGGGGATCGGGCGTCTCCGCGAACGGCGAGATGGCCTCCGCGAGGTTGCGCAGTCCGAGCGTCTGCGTCCGCCGCTGGTCGCCCATCGCCGCGACGGCCTGCGTCGTGAGGTCCAGGGCGTCGCGCATGCCGGCCAGCGCGGCGGCGACGGGGAGCGGCCGATCCAGCATCTCGTGGCAGGCGTTCGCCACCACCAGCAGCGCCGCGCACAGGTTCCCGCTGTCGACCGACGAGACGTAGGGCGGGTCGAGGGGGCGCAGGTCCTGCGTGTCGTACCAGTTGTAGAGGTGGCCCCGGTGCCGCTCGAGCATGCCGACCGTGGCCAGCGTCGCCTCCAGGCGCTCGATGGCCTCCATGGTCCCGATCCAGCCGAGGTCGCGCGCGGTCAGAACCGAGAGCAGGTACATGCCGATGTTCGTGGGCGACGTGCGATGCGCCACGACCGGCGCGGGATCGTCCTGGAAGTTGTCGGGGGGCAGCCCGTGGTCCTCCGGACCGACGAACGTCTCGAAGAACCGCCACGTCCGGCGGGCGGTCAGGCGGAGCGCCCCGACGTCGTGGGCCGACAGCTGCTCCGCGGCCGAATCGCGCGGCGGCAGGCTGACCCAGCGGGCGATGATCGGCGACACGAGCCAGGGGATGACGAACACGGACGCGATCCAGGCCGCGGTCGGACGCACGGCGATGACGAGGATCGCGGCGACGAGCGCGATCGCAACGCCGCCCGCCATCTGCCGGTAGAACCCGGCGAAGTCGAGGGTGTGGCTGGCCTTGGCCTGCGCCGCGGTCGTCCATTCGAGGAGGTTCCGGCGGGTCGCGTAGAGGCGCGCCAGGGTCCGCCCGATCGCGTCGGTCATGAGCGCGGCATGGTGGGCGAGGAGGGCGACGCCGAGGCCGAACTGGGCCCAGGCCAGGGCGATGTCGGCGCCCACGGCCCGCGCATGGCTGCGCTTGGAGATGCCCTGCCGGCGCGGCAGGATCCCGGCCAGGACGGGCAGTGCCGGCGGGATGACCATCGTCGCGAGGACGAACGCGGTCCACAGCCCGGCCCCGACCGAGGGAAGCGCCCACGCCGCGACGAGTGTCGCCAGCGTCAGCGGCGCCGACAGGGTCCGGCGCAGGTTGTCGACCATCTTCCAGCGGGCGATGCCGGGCATCGAGCCCGGGTTCCGCCGGCCAGTCGCGTCCCGGGCCCGGCCGAGGATCCAGGGCAGGAGCTGCCAGTCGCCGCGGGCCCAGCGGTGCTGACGGGCTGCCGAAACCAGGTAGTTCGATGGGTACTCGTCGAAGAGCTCGACATCGGTCACCAACCCGGCCCGGGCGAAGACGCCCTCGAACAGGTCGTGGCTCAGGAGCGCGTTCTCCGGGACCCGGTCCCGCATCGCCGAACGAAAGGCATCGACGTCGTAGATCCCCTTGCCGGTGAAGCTGCCCTCCCGGAACAGGTCCTGGTAGACGTCGGAGACCGCCGATGCGTATGGGTCGATCCCGGCCGAGCCGGAGAAGATCCGCTGGAAGACCGATGCCTCGTGCTCTGCCGGGAGGGTCGAGGTGATCCGTGGCTGGAGCACGCCGTAGCCGGCCGTCACCCGGCCGGTCCCCGGGTCGAAGATCGGCTCGTTGAGCGGGTGGGCGATCGTCCCGACGAGGCGCCCGACCGCGCCGCGCGGAAGCCGGGTGTCGGCGTCGAGCGTGACCACGTAGCGCACGTCGGGCGGCGGGGTCGACGCCGCACGCCCGGTCAGGATGCCCGTCGTCGCGGAGCCGCGCAGGAGGGCATTCAGCTCGTGAAGCTTGCCGCGCTTGCGCTCCCAGCCCATCCAGCAGCCCTCGACCTCGTTCCAGGTGCGCTTCCGGTGGAAGAGCAGGAATCGGGCACCGCCGTCCGGGGCCTCACCGTGGCGCTCGTTGAGCACGTCGATGGCCGCCGCAGCGGCCGAGAGCAACTCGTCGTCGCCGGGGACGTGCTCCGTCGGGGCGTCGAGCCAGTCGGACAAGAGGGCGAACCGGAGGTCGCCGTCCCGGTTACCGAGGTAATGGACCTCCAGGCCGTTCACCTGCGTCACGACGTCCGCCTCGCCCGTGAGGAGCATGGGGACGACGACGAGCGTTCGCAGCCGGGTCGGCACGCCTTCGTCGAGATCGAGCCGGGGCAGCTGTCTCGGGCCGAGCGAGTCCGTGACGGTCCGGTTCACGAGGGCGATCGCGAGATCCGACGCCGGGGCGAGCGCCAGGAGCGCGACGACGACGATGCTCGCGTCGGCGATGCCCCGGATCGCCGACAGCAGCATTGGGATGGCCAGGATGAGCGCGGTGACCAGCGCGATCGTCCCAAGGTAGCCGGCCGTGGCACTCCGGATGTAGAAGCGCCGGAGCCGGATCGACAGGGGAACCCGGGCGTGGAGGGTCCGCTCGAACTCCATACGCCCGTCGGAGATCAGGTAGTAGCCGGGCTCGCGGGCGGGGGCCGGCAGTGACGAACCGTTGGCGACCACCGCAGGTGCGGCGTCCGCCATCGCCGCGGCCTTCCGGGCGACCGCGACCTCGGTCTCGCCCGAGCCCCGCGCCAGCTCCTCGATCGCGTGCCGGTAGCGATCCCGCGTCGCGAAGTCCATCTCCCCGAACGAGCTCCCCGTCCGCAGGACCTCGTCCACCAGGCCGACGCTTTCGACGAACTCGGCCCAGTCGAACCACGAGATGAGGCGCATGCTCGTGATCACGTTGCGGACCGTCACGTTCATCGTCGCCTGGCGCTGGTGCTCCAGGCGGACCGTCTCCTCGGCCGTGGTCCCCTGCGCCTCGGGGAGCTCCTCGAGCCAGTGCAGGACGGGCGTGACCGCGGGATCCTGGTCGCGCAGGCGCTGGAAGAGCTGGACGCTGGCCGCCGTGGGGAGCGCGGTCTTCGCCAGGCGACGCAGGGATGCCGCCGCGACCTCCGGGCTTTCCGGGCCCAGGCCGAGGAGGCCGTCGGCGAGCTCGTCCGCCGTCTGCCTCGCCGACCGGCCGCGCACGATCTGGTCCGCGACCCGGCGCAGGTTGTCCACGAGGAGGATCCGCAGGCTGATCGCGATCGCCCAGAGCTCGCCCATCGTCAACGGCTCCACGGTCTGGTAGGCGCGCACCATCCGGCGCAGGCTCTCCGGGTCGAAGCGGCTGTCGGTGTGCGCGATGTACGCCCAGGCCAGGCCCAGGACCCGCGGGTAGCCCGCGAGATGGCCTTCGGCCAGCTTGGGCAGCTCGCGGTAGTAGTCCGGGGGCAGGTCGTCCCGGATCTCGCGGAGCTGCTCGTCGACGATGTGGAAGTTGTCGACGAGCCATTCGGCGGCCGGCGTGATCGAGCGCTCGTCCTTGATCGCCCGGGCCAGGACGCGGTACGCGTCCAGCAGGACGCGGCCGTTCTCGGCGATGCGGGGCCCGACCGCGTGCCCCTGCCGGGGCGCGTCGGTGACCCTGTCGGCGGCAGCCAGCGTCTGGGCGTGCTGCTCGAGCCGCTCCACGCTGAAGAGTTCCGCGACGATCGGCTCTTCGAGCTCGAACTGCGGACGAGCGACCCGCCGGCGCACGCGGCCGGGCGGGTCTCGGAGGGGCTGGTTCGATGTCATCTTCCGATCTCGGCGAATGGCCCGACCCGGCCTGTCCGCGCCTGCTCCTGGGGAACGTGTCGATGATAGCGACCGTTGGCCGACCGGGCGCCCGGTCCCGAACGGGTCGTCGGCGGGCCGATGACCGGAACCGCCGTATCCTCGTCTCCTGGCGCGGCTCTCCGGGGCTGCGCCGCCGTCACAGCGCGAGGTGCCCGATGAAGTTCGGCCTGCAGATCTACTCGTTCACCTGGCCCGGCGGGCCCGCCGCCATCGGCCCCACGCTCGCCCGGTCCGTGCGGACCGCCGACGACGTCGGCTTCGACTCGATCTGGGTCATGGACCACTTCTGGCAGATCGGGGCACCGGGCTCGGAGCTCGAACCCATGCTCGAGGGCTGGACGACCCTCGGCTTCATGGCCGCCCACAGCCAGCGCGCCCGCCTCGGGCTCATGGTCGGCGGGGTCCACTACCGGAACCCGGGATTGTGGGTCAAGGCGGCCACGACCCTCGACGTCCTGTCCGGCGGCCGGGCCTGGCTGGGCATCGGCGCCGCCTGGAACCAGGCCGAATCGGAGGGCCTCGGCTTCCCGTTCCCGCCGCTCCGCGAGCGCTTCGAGATGCTCGAGGAGACGCTCCAGATCGCCGACGCGATGTGGCAGGGCGAACGCGGCACCGAGGGCCCGTTCGAGGGCCGCCAGTACCATGCCACGCGGCTCCTCAACGTCCCCCAGTCCATCTCCCGGCCGCGGGTGCCCATCCTCATCGGTGGCGGGGGCGAGAAGCGGACGCTCCGGCTCGTCGCCCAGTACGCCGACGCTTCGAACCTGTTCGGCGGGCCGGACCAGCTCCTGGCCAAGTACGCGATCCTGGCCGAGCATTGCGAGGCGGTCGGACGGCCCTTCGAGGCGATCGAGCGGACGAACCTCCAGCAGTTCACGGTCTCGGGCCGGGGTGCCTGGCGACCGAAGGTGGAGACCGCCGACCAGCTCGTGGAGCGGTTCGGGCGCCTGGCAGAGGCCGGCGTCCAGCACATCATCCTGAGCACGGCCGACAGCCACGACCCGGCGGCCCTCGAGCTCATCGGGCGGGACGTCATCCCCCAGCTGCGGGACGTCGAGGCCGCCGATCCGCGGCTGGTGGCACGCTAGGCGTCGCGGCCTCGAGGCCTCACGTTCCGCGTCCTCACGGTCGGGCCACCAGGCGACCCTCGCGCAGCTCCAGCACCTCGTCCGCGATCCCGAG
>DASVIK010000351.1:0-2056 GCA_036382135.1 Candidatus Limnocylindrales bacterium
TCGAGCGCGACGGTCGTCCCCAGCGTGCCCGGCGCGGTCGCTCCGCTTCCAGAGTCGGCCTCGCCCGCGCCGAGCGCATCGGGTGGCCTGTTCGTGGGGACTGCACCCTGTCCTTCAGCGACCAGCCCCGCGCTGGCGTGCAGCAGCGAACCTGTGGCGCCTTCGCCGGCTGGCTCGGCGAACCCTCCGCGGACCCCGCCGGCGGCCTCGACGCCGGCAGCCACCCGGGTCCCAGCCCCGACTCCGGCAGGGACCCCCATCGCCCGGACTGCGCCGACTCCCGCGCCCTCGCCCGCCAACGCGGCTGCATCGCCCGTCACCGTGACGCAGGCGGACGACGGAACCGTCCTGCACCTCGCGGTCGGGCAGCAATTCCTCCTTGATCTCGGCGCGAGCATGAGCTGGGCGGTCACGGTGGCCGACCAGAATGTCGTGGGTCTAGTCCCCGGCATCGTGGTGATCCAGGGCGCCCAGGGGGTCTACGTGGCGCGGACGGCCGGCACGACGCTCCTCAACGCCGTGGGGAGCCTGCACTGCACATCGGGCGCGTGTCCGATGTTCAGGATCGCATTCAGCGTCACGATCAAGGTCGGCTGAGTCTGCTCTTCGCGTCGCCGGGTCTCATCGTCAGGCTCGTAGGGGACGCTCTCTGGTCGAGGTGCCCGGACGTCCATCGTCCCGGTAGACTCCGGGCGCGATGACCCACCACTACACCGTGCTCCACGGCGGGACGATCCTCACGTTCGACGGAGCCTGGCCGACGGACGCTGCGTCGCGCGCGAGCGGCGAGCCGGGCGTCGACGACGCGGCCGGACGGCGGGCGACCGCGATCTGCTTCGCGCACGAGCGGATCCTCGCCGTTGGCGGGGATGCCGAGATCCTGGCTCTCGCCGGCCCCGACTCACACGTCGTCGACCTTCGCGGCCGAGCGGTGCTGCCGGGCTTCGTCGAGCCGCACGCGCACCCGTACTGGGAGGGGTTCGTCGCGGGGATGCGGCTCCTCGCCGGCCGCGAGCGCCGGGCCGCTCTCAAGGCTCTCCCGGGCGGCGCGGAGCGCCTGGAGCCCGACGTCTGGCTCGTCGCCCGCTACGACCCGACCGGCTGGGATCGTCCAGACGACCCGACTCGCGACGACCTCGATCGGGCCGTGCCCGATCGACCGGTCCTTCTTGCGCATGTCTCGGGGCATGCGGTCACGGCGAACAGCCTTGCGCTTGCGCTCGCGGGGATCGGCCCCGAGACCCCCGACGTCCCCGGCCGGAGCGCGATCGAGCGCGACGAGACCGGCGAGCCGACCGGCATCCTTCGCGGCCCCGATGCGTGGGATCGGGTCGCCTCCGGGATGCCGGCGCCGACCGCTGCCGATGGGCACGCGGCGCTTGCCCGCGCCGCCGACCGACTCGCCGCCGACGGCGTGACGGGCGTTGCCGATGCAGACCTGGGTTCCACGGCCGGCCTCGCGGCCGAGCTCGCGGCCTGGGGCGAAGCGATCACGTCGGGGGCGATGCCGCTCGCCGTCTCGCTCATGCCGGGCCTCGTCCGGATCGCGCCGGCGCCGGACGACGCCGTCCCGTCCCCGGCGGACATCGCGGCCGGGCTCCCGGATGCGGCGCGCGCACGCGTCCGCCTGACCCACGTGAAGCTCAAGGCCGACGGCGCGCTCACGACGCATACCGCGTGGCTGCGCGCACCGTACGAGGACGCACCGCACGCCGGCGGACCGGTGCATGACCCGTCGGCGCTCGCGGAGCGCATCCGCGGCGCGACGGCGGCCGGCTGGGCGGTCGCGACGCACGCGATCGGCGACGCGGCGGTCGCCGCGGTTCTCGATGCGTATGCGACCGCCTCGGCGACCGCGCCCGCTATTGCGCCCGACCACCCCGCGCATCCCCATCGAGTCGAGCACGCGATGCTTCTCGACGGCGACCTTGTCGCGCGCCTGGCCGCGTCGGGTGTGACGGCCGTCGTGCAGCCGGAGTTCCTCGCCTGGGCCGGGGCCACGTACCGCGTCCGCCTCGGGGAGGAGCGCGCCACCCGGCTCCTCCCGTTCGGGGCG
>DASVIK010000352.1:0-1562 GCA_036382135.1 Candidatus Limnocylindrales bacterium
GCCCTCGGCGACGCGGCCGGGTTCCTCGCGGCGACCTGGCTCCGCGGCGTCCCGCTGGTCCAGGTCCCGACCACGCTCGTCGCGCAGCTTGACAGCTCGATCGGCGGCAAGACCGCGGTGGATCTTCCCGAGGGGAAGAACCTTGTCGGTGCCTTCCACCAGGCCGTCGCCAACATCTCGGACGTCCGGTTCCTCCGGACGCTCGACCCGCGGGAGCTGCGCGCTGCCCTCGGCGAGGCCGTCAAGATGGGCACGCTGGGCGACGAGCGACTCCTCGAGCTCCTCGAGGCCGACGGTCCGGCCCTCGCGGCGGGCGATCCCGCCGTGTTCGCCTCGGGCGCGATGGCCGAGCTCGTGGAGCGTTGCGCCACAGCCAAGATCGTGGTCGTGACGGCCGACGAACGCGAGCAGGGCGGCCGGATCTCGCTCAACCTCGGGCACTCGCTGGCGCATGCGATCGAGACCGTTGCTGCCTTCCGGGGGATCCTGCACGGCGAAGCCGTCGCCTACGGGCTTCGGGCCGCGCTCCGGGTCGGGGTCAGCGTGGGGGCGACGCCGCCCGAGCGAGCCGAACGCGTCGAGGCGCTGCTGGACCGCCTGGACCTCGGCCGCGCCGCACTCCCCTACCCCCTCGACACCGTCCTCGACGCCGTCGCGACCGACAAGAAGCATCACGACGGCCGACTCCGCTGGGTGCTCGCGACCGCCGCGGGCTGGACCGTCCGCGTGGACGTCCCCGACGAGGTTGTCGTGGAGGCCGCCCGGAGCGTCCTGGCCGGCACGCCCGCGGCAGCGAACGCATGAGCGCGACCGAGCCCATGCGGGCGGCGGCACGGCGCGTGCTGCGCGTGCTCGTGCTGAACGGCCCGAACCTGGACCTGCTCGGAACGCGGGAGCCCGCCATCTACGGGCGCGAGACGCTCGACGAGATCAACGCGGGGATCGCGGCGAGTGCTGCGGAGCTCGACGTGATGGTCACGTTCTTTCAGTCGAACCACGAGGGAGCGCTCATCGACCGGCTCCACGCCCGCGACTTCGACGCGGCGATCGTGAACGCGGCCGGGCTCACCCATACGTCGGTCAGCCTTCGGGATGCCCTGCTGGCCGTGGAACGCCCGTTCGTGGAGGTGCACCTCTCCAACCCGTCGACGCGCGAGCCGTTCCGCCGGGTCAACTTCCTGGAGGACATCGCCGCGGCCCGCTTCGTGGGCCTGCACGCGCGCGGCTACACGCTCGCGCTCGAGGAGCTGGCGAGGCGCTGGGCCGCAGGCCTGATCCCGGCGCACGCCGGGGACGCGGAGGCCTCGAATGGGTGAGCGTCGGCCTGCTGTGGCGCGCGATGAACCGGCGGCCGACACCCGCTCGCGGGCCGAGGCGGGCTCGCGGGCCGAGGCGGGCTCGCGGGCCGAGGCGGGCTCGCGGGCCGACCCCACCGCCGTGGCGCTCGCCCCGCTCCGGGACCGGATCGACGCGATCGACCACGAGATCGTGGCGCTCCTCAACGAGCGCGCCCAGATCGCGCTCGAGATCGGCCGCGTCAAGCAGGAGACGGGACGGCGAAC
>DASVIK010000353.1:0-6232 GCA_036382135.1 Candidatus Limnocylindrales bacterium
GCTTGTCGAACTGGACGACGACGCGGCCGGGCATCGTGGCCCGCTCGAGCGGCGCGATGTCGATGAGCGGGGCCGCCGTCACGAGCATCCCGCCCGAGTGGATGCTCAGATGGCGCGGGAAGCCATCGATGCGGGCGCAGAACTCGAGCCAGCGCTCCCAGTCCGACAGGTCGCGGGTGCTGCCGCCCCGGGGCTGCGGGCGGGGCTCCGGCTCGACCCGGGCGACCGACGAGCGGGCAGCGTCGCCCGGCGCGACGTGCCCGGCGCCCCCACGGCCCAGCGCCTGGGTCGGCGGCGAGGGCGGATCCCAGCGCTCGGGTCGGCCGAGCCGGTCCGTCCGCCGACCCGGCGGCTCCAGCACCCCCGACTCAGGATCGATCCGCCGCCCGTCGACCGTGCCCGGGGCGTCGGCCGGCCGGCCGTTCCGTGGCGGCGTCCCCGGCCCGAACGCCTGCCGAACCTCGACGGCTTCGGCTGCATGGGCAGCCTCACGACGGAGCCAGGCCACGCTCGCGGGGGTGTCGCCGGGACCGCCCTCGTCGTCACCCGGTCCGCCGGCCCGGATCGCCGGCCTGCTGCCCGGCGCCAGCGCGAGCGTGCCGGATCCGGGCCCGAGCGTCGCACGCTCCGTTTCGTGCCAGTTATTCGTGGAGGGAACGGTAGGTACGGTCGACGTACCGATCCATGCATGCCCTATTCCTGACGGGGATATCTGGGGCGAAACGGGCCCGGCGGGGCCGACGGGGCCGACGGCCGCCACCGCGCCGCCACTCCCCATGAGCTGGCCCATCCGGTCAGTGAGGCCGCGTTCCCCGGACCGCGCGGCGGCCGCCACTTCGGGCGGCTCCCCCTCCCCCGGCCGACGGAAGAACTGCCCGAATCCGCCCTCGGCCTCCAGGTCGCGGCGGACCATCACGCTGTCGTATGTCTCGAGCGCCTTGGCCACCCGGTCGACGAGCGGCCGCGGGAAGCCGAGCGCGACCCCCACCTCGCGCACGGCCGATCGGGCCCGGTACGTGACGAGATTGCAGACCATCCCCGTGTGCTCGGGTCCGTAACGCTCGTAGACGTACTGGATGACCTCCTCCCGCCGCTCGGACGAGAAGTCGATGTCGACGTCCGGGTAGGCCGTGCGGCCCTCGTTGATGAACCGCTCGAACAGGAGGTTGTGGCGGATCGGGTCCACCCGCGTGATGCCGAGCACGTAGGCCACGATCGAATCCGCCGCGCTGCCGCGACCCTGGGCCGGGATCCCCCGCTCCCGGGCGAAGCGCATGAGGTCCCAGCAGATGAGGAAGAACTCGGCGAGGCCGGTCCGCTCGATGACGTCGAGCTCGTGGGCGAGCTGCCGGACGACCGCCGGGGTCATCGGGTGGTAGCGCCACTGCGCGCCGGTCCAGCACAGCTGCGAGAGATGGCTGAACGGCGTCTCCCCGTTCGGCACCGCGAACCCCGGGAAGCGGTAGCGCTCGAAGCCGAGCTCGACCGAACAGGCCGCCGCGAGCTCGCCGGCCGAACGCAGCCCCTCCGCCCATGCCCGCGCCGTCCGGGGATCGGCCGTGGCGGTCGGGTCGCCGGGCGGCAGGGCGGCCAGCTCCTCGGCCGACTTCAGGTACGCCTCGCCCGTCGAGGTCCGAAGGTCGGCCAGCGTCTCGAGCGACCGGCCGTGGCGGATCGCCGTCAGGACGTCCTGGAGCTCGCGGTCGTCGGGCAGGGCATAGTGGACGTCATTCGTCACGACCGCCGGCAGGCCCAGCTCCTCGGCCAGCCGCACCGTCTCCGCGACGAGCCAGTCGTCGTCCATCGCCAGGTGATGCTGGAGCTCGAGGACGAACCCCGCCCCGGCGATCGCCGATCGGCCGCTCCGCCCGGCGCCGCCACCACCGAAGAGTCGCGCGTACCGCTCCGCGACCGCCCGGGCACCCTCGCGATCGCCGGCCAGGAGGCGTCGGGCAAGCTCCCCATCGCGGCAGCCCGAGAGGGCCACCAAGCCCTCGGCGTGATCCGCCAGGAGCGCCTGGCTGAAGCGGGGCACCCCTTTCGTGCCGGCCATGTTCGCGCGAGAGACCAGCCGGCAGAGGCTCCGGTAGCCCGCCGCGTCCCGGGCCAGGAGGACGAGATGCGGCCCGCGTACGCCGGCACCCACCCCCCGCAGGTCCTCCTTGACCGTCGCCCGATGGCCCGGCAGGCGCATCCGCGTCGGGCGGGGGCGCGCCGGCCGACCGTCCGCCGGGACGCCCGGCGTGGTCTCCGGCCCATCGAACGAGCCGCCATCGCCCCGACCCCGGCGTCGGGCAGGCCGTCGGGCCGGGACGACCAGGCCACCCGGGTCCGGGGCGGCCGCATCGACGAGCTCGATCTCCACGCCGATGACCGGATGGATCCCCGCCTCCGCGGCCGCGGTCGCGAAGCGGACCACGCCGTACAGGCCCTGGTGATCGGTGACGGCCAGCCCGGTCAACCCGAGCGCTGCCGCTCGTTCGACCAGCTCGTCCGGTGTCGAGGCGCCGTCGAGGAACGAGAAGTTCGTGTGGCAATGAAGCTCGGCGAACGCGATCCGGTCGACCATCGGACCGCCCATGATAGAACAAACGTTCTATACAGACGATGCCCGCGATGCGTCCAGGCTCAAGGGCGCTGACGTTCGCGGGAGGCGGATCCACGGCCTCCAGCGCCCGGGCGAGATTCCGTCGATTCTTCTGAACCGATCGGCTCGCCAGGGCGTAACATCTAGCGACCACGCGGCGTCTGGGTTCCACGATGCAGCACTACCGGCCGATGACCACCCGACTCCTCCGCCCGGCGTTGGCACTGGCGGTCGCGGCCCTGCTGATCGAGTTCCTTCTCCCGCTGATGCTCGCAGCCGAAGGTGCGGCGAGCTGACCACATACCATCCTGCGCCTGGGGGTGCGGGATGATCCCGGCGGCGCCCGGTCGCAAAGATCGGCCGTCGACCCGCCAAGACGCCTGGTGAGCGGGCGTCGTGGCCGCAGGGGCCTCGTCACCTCGGTGGCGGGGCCCCTGCCACATCTCGAGGACGGTCCGGCGTGCGCGGACCCGCAACCGGAGACGTTCGCATGACCTCCCTCCAGGCCCGCCGATCTCGCCCCCGGGCAGCCCGCGGGATGCGCGCGATCCGGCTCATGTTCACGGTGAGCGTCGGCGCGGTCCTCGCCGCCTGCGGTCCGGCCGTCACGGGTCCGAGCAGCACGCCGGCGGCGGCCTCCGCCACACCGGGCGTGGCCACATTCGTGCCGACCCGCGAACCGACGCCCGTGCCAACGAGCGCCTTCCATGCATCGCCGAGTCCCGCACCGACACCGCCGAGCAAGACCAAGACCGCCTGGGGCGTCATCTGGGACGCGGTCCCGCGAAGCTTCCCGACTCCACCGGCTGCCGAGCCGACCGATACCGGCGACCCGGAGGCCGCCTCGGCGACCCTCGCCGTACCGCGGGCCGCGGCACCCACCGCGGAGTGGTACCGATCGGCGCTGCCACCGGCCGGCTACAGCATCGAGAGCATCAACGGCCCGTACGAGAACGGGGGCTTCGTCATCGATGCGGTCGGGGCGTCGCCCGCCTGCCGGGTGCAGGTATCGCTCGCACGGTCCGGGACCACGACGACCGTGACGATCCTGTTCGGCGCGGCCTGCCCGTTCCGGGTCTGACGGGGCGTGTTCGGGGTCGGCATCACGCGGCGGTCGTCGTGAGCGTCATCGGTCTGTCGAGAAGACCGGGCGGGGCTCGGACACGGGGGATCGGACATGCAATCGACGCGACCGCGAGACCTCGGAGCGTTGTTCTTCGTCGTCGGGCTCTTCGCCGTGATGCTCCTGATGAGCCTCGCGATGGGTTCGCCGCACCTCCGCTGAGGGCCCGTTCGTTCAGTCGTACAGGCGCTCGAGGTGCCAGGTGCCGTCGGTCCGGTCGAGATAGACGAGCGCCAGCCAGCGCGGTCCCACGACCTTGAAGTAGTCGCGCGAGATCCGCTCGCGCCACCACGATTCCTCGATCCGCCAGCGATTGCACACCTCGACCTGCTCCCGCCGGCCGTTCCACGCGATCGCGACGAGGCGACCGGCCTGATCAACTTCGGCATCGATGGTGGGGTGCTCGCGCAGGAGACGGGTCACCGAGCGGCCTCCCGGCCGGAGGGAGCGGCGGAGGGCGTGGCCGGGCCGCGGCTCGTCGCAGTCGGACCGAAGCTCGTCGATGCGACCGTCGCGGACGAGCCGACCCCCGGCATCACCCATCGCCAGCGCGCCTCCGGCAGTGGCGCCTCCGGATCTCCGATCTCCGCCCACCGGATCCGGTCCTCACCGAACGTCAGGGCGAGGCGGACGAGCTGCCAACCGAGGCGAGCGGAGCGGGCCGCCTGGGGAACGAAGAGCGCCAGCTGCTGACCTGCCGCCGGGGCGACTTCGGCCAGCTCGAGATCCAGGCGGGCGACCGGCGCGGACGGGGGCGTCCGCTCGAGGCGGGCGACGAGCAGTCGTTCGATGGCTTCCGCTTCGGCGGTCGGCTCGGGCAGGTGCTGCTCGATGTCGATGCGGGGCGACGTGCCCGCTGGCGCGAACGCCACGTCGAGGGTCAGGCGGAGACGGACCGTCGCCGTGGCCATCCCGCGGGCGAGGAGCTGATCGGCGAGCGCCGCGACGAGCCTGTGGAGGAGGAACCGCAGCGGCTCCAGGTCGTCGACCGCCGGCTCGACCGGGAGAGCGAGCGACATCCGCTCGGGCGCCCGCCGCGGCCGGAACGGATCGGTCTCCTCGCCTCGAGCCCGAGCGTGCAGCAGCTCGCCCTCGGTCCCGAACCGGGCCACGAGCGCCGATCGCGGGATCGCCGCCACCTGGCCGATCCGACCGAGGCCGAACCGGGCGAGCCGGGCACGGACCTCGGGATCGCCACTCAACAGGGCCGCGGGGAGTGGCGCGAGGAAGTCGGCCTCGCCCCCGGGCGGGATCGAGTTGAGATGGAGGCGGGGCGCGAGGAGCCTTTCGCGGCAGCTACCACCCGGGGTGGTGCTATCCACGGCCCTCGTACCACTCTGTGCGGGGCGTACCACCGGGGGTGGTGAATGACGTGAAACCGGACGGTCCTGGCGGTTACCACCACCGGGGGTGGTAGATGGGACCAAAGCGGCCGGGGCCAAAGCGGCCGGGGCAAAAGCCGCGGCTGGCGCGGAACCGGCGGCCGCGACGAGCGCGGCGAAGCGTGTCCCGGCGATACCCGCCCGAGGCGTACCGGGCAGGATCGAGGCGAGCGCCTCGCGGATCCGCTCCACGAGCTCAGGTTCGGGACCCCACAGTCGTTCGAGCCCGTCGAGCTGGACCTCGATCCGCCCGAAGGCAGGGTCGGTCGGGTCCGTCTCACCGGCGATCCCGGGGCTGAACGTCGCGAGCCGCTCGAGGGCCGCTTCGATCACCGCCATCTCGGCGGCCGGATCCGGGTCGAGGAAGAGGGCCTCAGGCGCCAGTCGGTGCGCGGTCCCCAGTGGCTGCCCGCGCTGGACGCCAAGCGCCATCGCGGCCGGGCTCGCGTCGAGGACCGTGGCCGCGGTCCAGGGCTGCCCGCCGAGGACGATCGGCCCGAGCCGGCCGCCGCCCGCCGGCGGGAACGACGTGGAGCGCGACCGGGCGAGACGGAGGAGGAGGTGCGGCCAGTGGAGGTGGAGGAGGCGCATGGCTGGCGGTCTCGACGAACGGTTGGACGGGGGCCTCGGGAGTGCCGGCCGCTCTGGCGACCGAGCCGACGGCGGTGAGAGCCACCTCGGCCGGATCGGGGATGGCACGTCGGTCGGAGCCGGTCCGCCGACCGGGCGGCGCGGTGGCCGGAGCCTCGCTGAGCAGCGGGTCCCGGCCGAGACATCGATCGCGTTCGCCGCCGTCCGCGTAGAGGATCCGCAGATCCGCTCGCCGGCCCGACGGCCCGAACCGGTTCCGGGCGACGGTCACCTCCATCCGCTGGCCGACGACGTCGCGACCGAGCCGGATCCACGTCCGCCGGGCGACCTCCAGGCGGAGGCCGGCCACCTCGGCGAGGGCTCCGACCACGCCGCTCGGCAGCCCCGGCGGCTCGAGGACGACGAGCAGCACCCCGGCTCGACGGGCGATCGCCGCAAGCCGACGCAGGCGGTCGGCGACACCCGGACTCCGCGGGGCACGGCCGGCCGGCGCGCGCCGGGGGCCAGGACTCCCGAGCGAAGGCGCCGGGGTGGCCCGGCGCACGACAC
>DASVIK010000354.1:0-2870 GCA_036382135.1 Candidatus Limnocylindrales bacterium
TCGGCGAGTGCGGCATTGGCAGCGTCGTGCTCCGTCCGGCGTGCGGCTGCAGCGGACGTCCGGGTCCCGAGATCGCGCGCGATCGCCGCGCCATCACGTTCGGCGGCCGTGAGCACCGCCATCGCGCGATCCACGTCCCCACGCGCGGCCGTGAGCGCGGATCCGGTCGCCTCGACATGTGCGGCCGCCTCGTGCCAGCGGACATGCGCCCCCACGAGCAGTTCCCGAACGAGCTCCTCGCCCGCGGTCTCGCGGGTCGTCTGCTGCTGGGCCTGGGCGGCGAGACGGCGGGCCTGCGGTCGCAGCTCGGCCAGGATGTCCTGGACACGGGCCAGGTTCGTCTCGGCCTCGGTCAGCTGCTCCTCGGCCCGCCGGCGCCGGCGCTCATGCCGGCGCACGCCGGCCACCTCCTCGAACAGCGGTCGCCGCTCGTCGGGCCGCAGCGCGAGGGCCTGGTCGACCATGCCCTGGCCGATGAACAGGAACGCGTTGTCCGCGAGGTGCGCCGCGTCGAGCAGGTCGACGAGGTCGCGCAGGCGCACCCGGCCCTTGTTGAGCAGGTAGTCGTTCTCACCCGACCGGTAGAGCCGCCGACCGATCTCCAGCACGCGGTAGTCGACCGGCAGCAGGCCGTCCGCGTTGTCGAGGATGAGGGTGACGTCGGCCATGCCGATCGCGGCGCGCCGCTCCGAGCCCGCGAAGATGACGTCCTCGCTCTTGCGTGTCCGGAGGGACCGGCCCTGCTCGCCCAGGGCCCAGCGCAGGGCGTCCGCGAGGTTGCTCTTGCCCGAGCCGTTGGGCCCGACGATGGCGCTGATGCCACCCCCGAATTCGACGACCGTGCGCTCGGCGAACGACTTGAAGCCGTGGAGCCGAAGGCCGAGCAGTCGTGGCGGTGCGCTCATGGGCGCCGCCTCACGACAGCCGGTCCAGGCTCGCTGCCGGTCCCGGATCCCTCGTCACGTCCTCGGCCGTCAGGGTCTCGAGGGCCTGCTCGGCCGCGGCGGTCTCGGCGATCCGGCGCGACGGGCCGACGCCCCAGCCGAGGGCGCGCCCGTTGACGGCCACCTCGATCCGGAACGTCCTCTCGTGGTCGGGCCCGGACGCATCCACCACCCGGTACTGCGGCCGCTCGCCCGTCGTCTGCTGGGTCCGTTCCTGGAGGCGGCTCTTGGGGCTCTTGAGGTTCGTGATCGAGGTGATCCGCTCGAGCTCGGGGCTGGCGAGGACGAGGAGCCAATCGCGGGTCGCCTCGTACCCGAGGTCGAGGTAGAGCGCCCCGCACAGGGCCTCGAAGGCCGACGCGAGCAGGGACGGTCGGCGCCGGCCGCCACGGGACGCCTCACCCTCGCCGAGGAGCAGCTCCTCGCCGAGCGAGATCCGGGCGCCCAGGCGGGCCAGCCCGGTCGTGGAGACGATGGCCGCGCGGCGGGCCGACAGGAGACCCTCGTCGTCGTCCGGATGGCGCAGGTAGACGGCCTGGCTGATGGCGAGGTTCACGACGGCGTCGCCGAGGAACTCGAGGCGCTCGTTGTGGGTCGGCGCGGCGTCCGGATGCTCGTGCAGGTAGCTGCTGTGGACCAGCGCCTGATGGAGGAGGCCCGGATCCCCGAGATCGAGGCCGAGGCGGCCCGCGAGTGAGGCGGCCGCGCTCACGGAGCCCGGATCGACCGGACTAGGTGGAGCGCTCGTCGATGTACTCGACCGCGTCCTGGACGGTGCGGATCTTCTCCGCATCCTCGTCCGAGATCTCCGTCCCGAATTCCTCTTCGAGACTCATGATCAGCTCCACGAGATCGAGCGAGTCGGCGTTCAGGTCATCGACGAATGAGGCTTCCGGCTTTACCTCATCCTCGTCGACGCCGAGCTGCTCGACGACGATCTTCTTCAGGCGATCGTAGGTCGTGGCCACTGATTCTCTCCTCGTGGGCGGGCTGCGCTGCGATCAGCTGCCGCGGGGTCCTGGTGTTCGCGATGCGTCACGCCGGGCAAGCGCGCTGACGCTCTCGGACGCGATGTTCCCGAGCACACCGTTCATGAGGCGGCGCATCGGGTCTCCACTGTAGATCCGTGCCAGCTCGACCCACTCGGCGATCGCCACCCGGGCCGGCGTCGTGCCGGAGTGTAGCACCTCGCCAAGGGCGCAACGGAGCAAGGCGCGATCCATCCGGGCCAGCGAGACGACCGGGTACTGGGGCGCCGCGGCCGCGATCGCGATGTCGATGTTCTCCCGCTGCGCCACGACCGCAGCGACGATCGCGCGAGCCAGTGCGGCGGTGCCCGGATCGCCTCCGACCTCGCTCAGGTGACGCTCCAGGATCGAGCCCGGGGTGCGCTGCCCGAACTCGGCCTCGAACACGGCGGCGAGCGCGAGGCGCCGGCCGGCCCGCCTCGAACGCGCCCGGTCCGTTCGCGCCGGGGCGGCGCGGCGTTCGGTCACCGGGTGGTGCCGGTCAGGCGCCGACGCCGTCGACGACGACGCTGACGGTCCCGAGCTCGAGGGCGAGCAGCCGCTCGAGGGCCGCCCCGACCGCGTCACGGACCGCCTGGCTGAGCGGCCCGAGGGGCTGGGACGGGCGGGCCACGATGGCCAGCCGCACCTGGACCGCGCCGTCCACGAGCCGCACATGCACGGCCGGGCCGCCGACCAACCGGCGCCAGACCGGCCCGCCATGACCGATGCGGCACACGCCCGGCACGCCGAGCGCGGCCAAGCGCACCATCTCCTCGATGACGGCGGGCCCCACGGCGAGTCGAGGCGGCGTCACGGCGTCGCCTCGCTGGCGCGGAGGTCCTCGCCGGCGGGCAGATCCGCGTCGGGCCGGAGATCGTCGCCGGCCGGGGGATCCTCGCCGGGCAGCTCGCCGGCG
>DASVIK010000355.1:0-1714 GCA_036382135.1 Candidatus Limnocylindrales bacterium
GAGCGCGCCGAGCGGCACGCTCAGGACGTCGAGACGGCGCGCCTCCACGAGGGAGAGCAGGAGCCCGAGCGGGCCGTCCCATTCGGGCAGGTGGATCTCGGTGGCGTCCTCCGGTCGCCGACGGGCGCCGAAGACGACCGAAGTCGCCGCCGCTCCGGCGCTCGGTTCGATCGACGCTCCTTTCATGGGTGGTCAGCCGGCCTCGTCGGCCTGAAGGAGGAGCGCTGCTGCGGCGGCGTCAGCCCCGGCCACATCACCGCGGATCAGGTCTGCCGTTCGGCGCCCGCAGCCGGCCGCGAGGGCGAGCGATGCCGATCTGTCGGCGTGGTCGCGCAGCCGTGCCATGGCGTCGCCGCCGCCCGGCAGGCGAGCCGCGAGCCCGTGCGCCCAGGGCCCCAGGCGCTCCCCGAGCGACCATGCGACCCGGTGCCAGAGCCGGATCGAGTGTCCCTTGCCGGCGTCGTGGAAGAGACCGGCGAGGAGGAGGTCACGGTCGTCGGTGCCGAGCGTGCGCAGCCGTCCCAGCACGTCGAGGCCGTGACGACGGTCCGCGGTCGGCATGCCGTCGAAGAGCGACAGCTGGGCGGGCGTCAGCCAGCCGGCCAGCCCGGCCCGCTCCCCCGGCGCCACGCGGGCGACGAGATGACGGCCGAGCTGGCGGGCTTTAGAGGCCCACCAGGACGGAGACGAGCCCATTGAGGAGCGGGCCGATGACCCGCCCGCCGATCGAGACCCCGTTGAGCGGGATGATCATGACCACGATCAGGATGAGGAAACCCCACTGCTCGAGCGTCGGCCGAATCCGCCAGACGGTTCCGGGGTTCATGAGCGAGAACATCACCTTCGAGCCATCGAGCGGCGGGATCGGGATCAGGTTGAAGATGAATAGCGCGACGTTGATGAAGATGAACATGAAGATCACGCTGGCCACGAAGAGCGCAGCGTCGCTGCTCGCGAGGTCCAGCGCGACGATCAGGCGAAGCGCGACGGCGGCCAGGACCGCCATCACGAGGTTCGAGACGGGCCCGGCGGCCGCGACCAAAGCCTCCGCTCGACGGCCGCCGCGGAGCATCGACGGGTTGACGGGCGTGGGCTTCGCCCAGCCGATGATGACCCCGCCGAGGACCGCGGACGCGACGAGCAGGAGCGATCCGTACGGGTCGAGGTGGACGAGCGGGTTGAGGGTCAGGCGCCCGAACAGCTTCGCGGTGCCGTCGCCGAGGCGGTAGGCGGCCAGCGCGTGGCTGAACTCGTGGACCGGGAAGCCCACGAGGAGGAAGATCGCCACGGCGACGAGCGTGGCGGGATCGAGGTTCAGACCGAGCACGGGAACTCCGGGTGCGGGCGGGGATCCCGCATATGGTAGCCAGTGCGCGCCGGGCTACATCGTGGCGAGGATCGTCGTCTTCTTCGCCTCGAAGTCCTCCGGCGTGATGAGGCCCGCGTCGCGGAGCGCAGCCAGCTCGCGCAGCTTCTCCTCCGCCGTCTTCTGGGCAGGCGCGGCCGGGACCACCGGCGGTGGGGGTGCCGTCCTCGCGGACGCCTGGGCCTCGGCCTCCCTCCGGTCCTGCTCGGACTCACGGGCGTTGAGCGCCTCCAGCGGTGCCGTGATCCGGCGGGCAAGCTCGTCCTCGATGTCCTGCTTGGCGAGGAGCATCGTCTTCTTGAACGTCGGGGCGTGGTGGAGCATGTGGTAGTCGTCGGCGTTCTCCTC
>DASVIK010000356.1:0-16734 GCA_036382135.1 Candidatus Limnocylindrales bacterium
AAGCGGGTGGGCTCGATCCGGATCACGCTCCGATACGTCGCCGCGAACTCCTCGAGGCCCAGCCCGATGGCCGCCATCCAATCCGCGTACTTCGAGAGGAGTTGCGCGGCGAGGGCCGGGAGCACCGAGGAGGTGCCGACCCGCAGGATCCGCGCGGTCCCCTCGACGAGCTGGACGTCGAAATCGTCCTCGGGCCGGCCGATCGCGAGCATCACCCGCCCGTCGGCGGCGACGTTGACGGCCTTCCGTGCCGCGGGCTTGCTGAAGACGATGAAGCCATCGTCGGCCCACAGGAACCAGACCGGGACAAGATGCGGAGCGCCGTCGGGGCGGACGGTGGTCAGCCAGGCCACGGGAGTCGAGCACATGCGTTCGTGGAGCTCCGCCGGACACGCGACGGGGCGCCGGTCGACCAGTTCGTCAACTTCGCGCTCGTCGTCCATGCCGGAGACCTCCGCACGCACCGGATGCTCCGGCGCTGGGCCCAGCATCGAGCCGCCCCGGCGCTCGGGCCACGGACGGCGAGCCGCCACCGAACGTGACGAGCGTCGCTTCGACGACATCGTCATCCGTCCCCCGTACGATGGCGACATGACGGATGCTGGCGGCGCATCACTCGACGGTCGAGCCCTCGTCCTCGCCGGGGGCGGGCTCGTCGGCATCGGCTGGGAGGTCGGGGTCCTGCTCGGCCTCCGGGAGGCGGGGGCCGCGATGGACCGGTGGGATCGGATCGTGGGGACCTCGGCCGGATCGGTGGTCGGTGCCGCGCTCGGGACGGACGACGGGCTCGCGCGGCTCGCCGCGACCGACTGGGTCGCGTACGGACAGGAAGTCGCGTCGTACATGGCCGGCCTCGACCTGGACGCGGTGGCCCGCGTCGACGAGCTGTGGTTCGGGGCGCCCGACGGTCCCGACCGGGCGACGCGCGTGGAGATCGGGCGCCTGGCCCGGGTCGCGGTGACCGGCCCGGCGGAACGATTCGAGGCCGGGATCGCGTCGATCCTCCCGGATCCCGACTGGCCCGCCGCGCTCCGCGTCACCGCGATCGATGCCGAGGACGGGTCGCTGCGGGTGTTCGACGCCGGCTCCGGCGTCTCGCTCGTGAAAGCCGTCGCCGCGAGCTGCTCCGTGCCTGGGGTCTTCCCGCCGATCGCCATCGACGGGCACCTCTACGTCGACGGCGGCGTCCGCACCGGCTCGGGCCTCGACCTGGCCGCCGGGTGCCGGTCCGTCGTGGGGATCGCGCCGGTCCGCCAGGACGGCCACGGCGAGCGACAGCTGACGAGCGAGACCGCGACCCTCACGGCGGGGGGCACGCAGGTCGTCCTGATCCGGCCGGGATCCGGGCCCGACGTCGTGTTCCCGCTCGACTCGCTCAGCGTCGAGGACCTTCCCGACGCGGTCAAGGGCGGGCGCCACGCGGGCGCCGCCCAGGCCGCCGTGGTCCGGGCGATCCTCGGGCCGTAGCGCCGGGCCGGCACCCCACCCGGGAGGCTCAGCCGGCGAACCGCGCGCTCGGTCGTCCCTTCACCCCGGGCCGGCAACGGAAGAGGCTCCCGGCCTGCGGCTGGGCGGCCCGCTCGGCCGGGTCGACCATGTGCCAGGCCGTCGTCACGTAGAGCTCGTCGAGGTCCGGGCCGCCGAAGGCGACACTCGACACGTGCGCGGCGGGGAACCGGATCTCCCGGTCGAACGAGCCGTCCGGGGCGTACCGGCGGACGCGCCAGCCATCCCAGCAGGCCACCCAGAGGTAGCCCTCGGCGTCGAGCGTCATCCCGTCCGGGTTGCCCTCATCTCCGCCGATCGTGACCAGCCGGGTCCGATCCGAGATCGTGCCGGCCGCGCCGTCCCAGCGGAACGTGTCGACCCCGTGGGTCAGCGTGTCGATGAAGTACATCGTGGAGCCGTCGGCCGACCAGTCGAGCCCGTTCGAGATGCCGACCCCGGAGAGCATCGTCGTGACCGTCCCGTCCGGATCGAGCCGGTACAGGCTGCCCATGACCGACACCTCGTCGAACGCCATCGTCCCGGCCCAGAAGCGGCCGGCCGGATCGACCTTGCCGTCGTTCATCCGGGTCAGCGGATCGTCGGCCTCGACCGCCGCGATCCGCCGCGTCGTGGTCGCGCCCGGGTCGTGCACGTGGAAGCCATCGTCGGTCGCGAGCACGAGCCCGCCGCCTTGACGAAGGCCGACCGCACCCACGGACCGGCCGACCGACAGGACGACATCGCGGCCCGTGGACGGTGACGTCCGATGGACGATCCCCTCGAGGATGTCCACCCAGACGAGCTCCCCGGTGGCGTCATCCCAGACCGGACCCTCGCCCAGCCGGACCCGCGCGTCAAGCACGAGCTCCACACGGGCCGTCGCCGTCGCGTCCATGCCGCTATGGTGAAGGCCCGCGAGCGGCCATGTCGAGCCGGACGCGGCGCCGCGACGAGGAGCGAACGTGGCCGACGATCCCGATCCGCCAGACGGCGCGGCACCTTCGGTCGGGAGTCCGGTCGGCTTGCCGGCCGGCGTGCGCCGCGTCACCGCGGCGCCTTCGCTCGGGAGTCCGGTCGGCTTGCCGGCCGGCGTGCGCCGCGTCACCGCGGCGCCTTCGCTCGGGAGTCATGCCAGCGCGGAACCCGACGGCGACGGCATCGAGGTCGTCACCCTCGGCGAGTGCCTCGTCGCGCTCGTCGCGAGCGAGTCCGGGCCGCTCGCGGACGCCGCCGTGTTCCGTCGGCACGTGGCGGGCGCCGAGGCGAACGTCGCGGTCGGCCTCGCCCGCCTCGGTCATCGGGCGGCGTTCATCGGCCGGGTCGGCGACGATGGCTTCGGGACCGCGATCGTCCGACGGCTGCGGGGCGAAGGAGTCGATGTCCGCTGGCTGCGCGTCGAGCCGGGCTCGCGGACCGGCCTGATGATCCGCGAGCGCCGAGGCGCCGGTCCCTCGGATGTCGTCTATCACCGGGCCGGCTCGGCCGGATCGATGCTGGGACCCGAGGACCTGTACACCGCCGAATCCGACGGAGCCTTCGTCGGCGCCCGGGTGCTCCACCTCACCGGCATCACGCCGGCCCTGTCGCCGAGCTGTCACGCGGCGGTCCTGGACGCGATCGAGCGAGCGAAGGCCCACGACGTCGCGATCACGCTCGACCTCAACCTGCGCCGGCGGCTGTGGTCCGACGCGGAGGCCGCCGGCGCGCTCCGACCTCTCCTCGCCTCGGTCGATGTCGTGTTCGGGAGCCTCGACGAGGGTGTCGTAGTGGGCGGGACGTCGGACGACGCCGGCCCGCGGATCGTGGCCGCGGCGCTCATCGGCTCCGGGGCCGGCCACGCGGTCCTCAAGCTCGGCGCCGACGGCGCGGCCTCGCTCGACTCGGACGGGACGTGGACGGTCGTTCCCGGCATCGACGGGGTCACCGTGGTCGACCCTGTCGGAGCGGGCGACGCGTTCTGTGCCGGCTATCTCGCCGGTCAGCTCGAGGGGCTCGACGAGGAGGAGGCGCTCGCCCTCGGCAACGCGTGCGGGGCCGCGGTCGTGGCGGTGGAGGGCGACCAGGCCGGTGCGCCGACGCGGGAGGAGGCGCGCCGGATCGGACGCGGCGGCGCGGATCAGACCATCCGCTGAGCGGTCTCCGCCGGGACGGGCTCGCCGGCCAGGAAGGCAGCGACGATCGCCGCGGTCGCGTCGAAGGCGTCCCAGAACACCATGTGTCCGGCGTCGAGGGTGCGCACGACGAGCCGGGCGCCGATGTCCCGGTCGAGTGCCGCCCGCAGCGCAGGTGTCACGTACTCCTCGCGGCCGGCGACGAGGAGCAAGCCATGCCCGGGGAAGCCGGCGAGCGACGCCGGCGGCCGGGCCATCTCGCTCCAGCCCACGATCACCGCCGCTCGCGAGAACCGGAACCGCCAGCGCCCATCCGGGTCCTCGCGCAGGCGGGCCTCGAGGTCTTCGTCCACGACGTCCCGGGCATGGGCCGGGCGATCGGCTCGCCGTGCGACGCGGGCGGCCTCCCGGGTCGGCCAGCCCTCGTCGTGCCGGGTCTCCTCGGCCTCGACCGCGATCCGCGCCGGCGGCAGGGCGACGGCCGGATCGAGGAGCGCGATCCGCTCGACCCGCTCCGGTGTCGTCGCGGCCAGGTGGGTCGCGAGGAAGCCACCGAACGAATGCCCCACGACGGCGACCCGCCCGACGCCCTCCGCATCGAGCGTGTCGCGGAGATCGGCGACGTGGGTCGCGGCGTCCCACGGCGGGTCCCAGGTCGAGTCGCCGTGACCGCGGAGGTCGACCGCCAGCGTCGTCCGGGCGGGCCACCCCTCCTCGGCCAGGCGACGGAACCGCCGGCCATGGCTCTTGACCCCGTGGATCGCCAGGACCGGGATCGGCGTCCCGGGTCCGCTCCCGATCGGCGAGCCGAAGCGGTGGACCGCCAGCCGCGTCATCGGGGTGTCGTCGGGTCGCCCTTGATCTTGTTCAGCTCGACCGCCTGGGCGACCCAGCCGCGGATCGCGTCCTCGGGCAGCGGGTCGCCGGGCACGATCCGGAGGTGGCGCATGCGGATCCCGTCGCCCACGAGGAGGCCGTCGGGATCGTCGAGCTCGGCGCCCCGCCAGAACCCGAAGTTGATCGAGAAGGCGAACGGCTTGAGGTAGGCGAACGGCCCGTTCACGTCCCACACGGGCTGCGCCCACTTGATCTGGACCGGCGCGCCGGGCGCGACCTCGGCCACCAGGTCGCGGATCCGCGTGGCCACCTCGCGCTGGCCGTCGGGCAGCCCGGCGATGAAGGCATCGACGGTCGGTTTGTCGGGCATGGTCATCCTCCGCGGGGGCTGGCCGGAGGCTAGGGTCCGGGGCGGCGGCGCGTCAACCCCGACCATGGGTGCGGCGGCGAGCCGGGCGGGCCCGGGAGCGTCAGCCCGGGGGCCGGGACGGCAGGTGGACCTCGAAGCGGGCCCCGCCGCCCGGTGCGTCGCTGACGTCGATCGTGCCGCCGTGGCGCTCGACGACCCAGTGGGCGATCGCCAGGCCCAGGCCGGTCCCGCCGGCCGAGGCGCCCGGCGCCCGCCAGAACCGGTCGAACACCCGGGCTCGATCCTCCGGCCGGATGCCCGGCCCCTGGTCGTCCACGGTGAGGGTCGCGCCGCCCTTGTCCCGCGGCCGCAGCCCGATCCGGACCCGGGAACCGGCGGGACCGTGACGGATCGCGTTATCGGTCAGGATCGTTGCCAGCTGGCGGAGTCGCGTCCGGTCGCCGGTGAGCGGCGCGGCCTCAGCGTCGAGGTCGAGCTCCACCGAGCGCTCGGCGGCGACCGCGCGCAACCCATCCACGCCTTCGCGAACGACGGATTCGAGGTCAAGCGATTCGGGGGCCAGCTCCTCGACGCCGGAATCCGTCCGCGCGAGCAGGAGCAGGTCGCCGACGAGGGCGGTCAGATGGTCCACCTCGGCGCGCACGTCCTCGAGCGCGTCCGCCTCGTCGCCGAGCCGGAGCTCGGGATGTCGCTCGAAATGCTCGACCGTGGCGCGGATGACGCTGAGTGGCGTGCGCAGTTCGTGACTCGCGTCGGCGGCGAACTCGCGCTGGCGGCGGAGCGACTCGCGGATCGGCACGAGGGCCCGGGTGGCGTAGACGCGCCCGCCGAGGACCGCCGCGGCGATCGCCACGAAGCCGCCGACGATGAGGACGATGAGGAGCGCGTTGAGCGCCCGCTGCTCCGAGCTGATGTCCTGGGCGACCTGGACGATGAGCGTCCCGTCCGTCCGCGCGACCGCGATGCTGTAGAGCCGCACGGGGACCGTCGTCCGCTCGATCGTGACGGGGATCGCGCCCGAGCCGGTCCCCGAGATCGTCGTCGTTCCCGTGAGCTCACCCGTCCGGATGTCCGCGGCGCCGGCCGCCGCGGCGGCGATCCCGGCCTGGTTGGGCAACCCCTCGAGCCGGCTCTGCGGGCCGATGATCTGGCCCGCCGAGGTCACGATGACCGAGACCGTGCCCGGCACCTGCCCGCCGAAGACGAGGCCGCCCTGTGGCCCGCCGCGCTCGGGGAAGTCCTGCGACGCGCGGCTCAGGAAGGACACGATCGACTGCGCGCGCTGGGCGAGCTGCCCCTCGCTCGTGGCGGCGAGCGAGCGCGCGACCGCGCCGTAGAGGGCGGCCCCGAGCACGATGAGCACGACGAGCATCGTTCCCGCGCTCCAGGCGACGAGGCTTCGGCCGGTGCGGCGAAGGAGGGGCGCGTCGGGGCTAGACGCGCCATTCGCCGCTGTCCCGGCGGACCGCGCGGCGGGCACCGCGAGACCGGGGGCGGCCTCGGCCGCCGTCGCCGCCACGGACGGGGACGCCGGTTCGTTCGAGTCGGCGGCGGGCCTGGTCATCGCTCGGACAGGCGGTAGCCGGAGCCGCGGACCGTCTCGATCCGGTCCCCGGCCCGGCCGAGCTTCGTGCGCAGGTAGTGGATGTAGACCTCGACGGCGTTCGGCGTGAGCGCCACGCCGACCGGCCAGGCCCGATCGAGCAGCTCGTCCCGGGAGAGTACCCGGTCGGAGTTGCGGAGGAGGCACTCGAGGAGCGCGAACTCCTGGCGCGAGAGGTCGACCTCCCGCCCGTCGACGCTCACCCGACGGCTGGCCTCGTCGAGCGCGATCGTGCCGCTCACGAGCCGCCGGGGCGAGCTGCGCCGGGCGCGGCCGGTCGGCGTGGCCCGCCGCCCGAGGGCGCGCAGGCGGGCGGCCAGCTCGTCGTACGCGAACGGCTTGACGAGGTAGTCGTCGGCGCCGGCGTCGAGCCCGGCGACCCTGTCGCCGACCGAATCGCGGGCGGTCAGCATGAGGATGGCCAGCCCGGAACCGGCGGATCGGAGCCGCTTCGCCACCTCGATGCCGGAGATGTCGGGCAGCCCGACATCGAGGATCACGGCATCGATCCCGTCGGCGCTGGCCAGGTCCAGCGCCGTCGAGCCGTCCCCGGCCACGTCGACGACGTGACGATCGTCGCGCAGCAGGCGGACGAGCGCCCGGGCCAACCGGGCGTCGTCCTCCACGAGCAGCAGGTGCACGTTCTCCTCTACCGCCGATCTACTGCCCGGCCGAGCGCGGTCACTGGCCGACGATCGTGATGTCGCTGGCCGGCGAGACGGCCCGGCCGCCGAAGCCCGGTGCCCCGCTCGCGTTGGGCTGGAGGCCGCCCCCGCCGCCACCGCCGACGCCGGCAGTCAGCTGGACGATGACACTCACGCCGGACGTGACGTCGCTCGACGTCGCGCTGGTCTGGTGATGGTAGGCGGTGTCGCTGTTGACGGGGATCGTCACCGTCGAGCCGTTCGTGAGCTTGAGCGTGATGTGATCCGCGGTGACGTCCGTGATCGTGCCCCGGATCGAGACGCCGCCGGCGAAGCGGCCGAGGCCGGCGCCACCCGCCCCGCTCGCACCGGGCGCGAAGCTGCCGCCGTTCGGGAAGTTGAAGCCGTTGCCTCCCCGGCCGCCGCCGGTCGCGGTCGCGGCCGGCGCGGTCACACGACCCACCGCGAACCCGACCCCGGCGAGGGCGACGAAGGCCGCCACGAACATGACCATCGTCAGCGGGTCGCGTCGCCGTCTCGCCGGCGCGGCAGTCATGGCCGGGATGACGGGCGCGACCGGGACGGGCGCGGGCGGCAGGTTCCAGACCGGCGGGGCCGTGTCGGGCCCGCCGGGGACCGCCCCTGGTGCGGGGGGAAGGCCGGCTCGCATCGGGTCGGTCGGCTGGTTCGTGGGGTCCATCGATGTCTCCTGGTGTGCTGGCTTGGCCGGATCGTCCGGCACTGGTCCTGGACTTCTATTCGTAGCGCAGGGCGACGATCGGATCGAGCACGGCGGCCTGTCGCGCCGGCCAGACGCCGAACACGATGCCGACGATGCCGCTGAAGCCGACGGCGAGGACGACGGTCGTGGGGTTGATCACGAGCGGCCAGCCGGCGATCTTGTCGATGACGCCGGACACGACAAGGCCGACGACGATGCCGAAGACGCCGCCCAGCATCGAGAGCGTGAGGGCCTCGATGAGGAACTGGAGGAGGATGTCCCGGCGCTTCGCGCCGATCGCCTTGCGGATGCCGATCTCCCGGGTCCGCTCCCGGACCGACACGAGCATGATGTTCATGATCCCGATGCCGCCCACGACGAGGGAGATCGACGCGATGCCGGCCAGGAGGGCGGTGAGGATCGACGTGACGTTGCCCACCGTGCTCAGCAGCTGGGCCTGGGTCGTGATCGTGAAGTCGCTCGTGTCGGTCGCCGCCAGCGAGTGGCGGGTGCGCAGCGCGCCGGTGATCGCGTCGGTCGTGGAGGTCATCGCGTCGGCGGACGCCACGCTGACCGCGACCGAGCGCAGGGTGTCGGAGCCAGTGAAGTACTTCGTCACGGTCCCGAGCGGGACGAGGACCTGGTCGTCCTGGCTGACGAAGCCCGTCCCGCCCTTCGCCTGGAGGATGCCGACGACGGTGTAGGGCAGGCCGCCGATCGTCACGGTCGACCCGATCGCAGTAGCGTCGAGCCCCAGGTCGTCGGCGGTCGTCGCGCCGAGCACGGCGACCCGCAGGCCGGACTCGACCTCGAGCGGGGTGAGGAACGTCCCCTGCCAGATCTGGAAGTTGTGGACCATGGCGTAGTCGGCGTTCGTGCCCACGATCGAGGTCGTCGTGTTGGCGGTCGGCGACACGACGACGGCCTGTGTCTGGGTCTGCGGGGCGATGGCGGACACCCCGGGCAGGGACGCGACCGCCGCGGCGTCATCCAGGGTGAGCGTCGTCGCCGATCCGCCGGCACCGCGCACGAGCCCCGTCGTGGTGGCTCCCGGATTGATGGTCAGGAGGTTCGTGCCGAGCGACTCGAGCTGCTGGGTGATCCCCGAGGTCGCCCCCTGGCCCACCGCGACGAGGGCGATCACGGAGGCGACGCCGATGATGATGCCGAGCATCGTGAGGGCGGCCCGGAGCCGGCTCACGGCCAGGCGGGCGAGCGCGAGCCGGACGAGCTCGATGAGGCTCATGCGACGAGCCTCCCGTCGAAGATGTGGACCTGGCGCGGCGCGCTCGAGGCGACCGCCGCGTCGTGGGTGATGAGCACGATCGTCCGGCCGGAAGCGTGCAGCGACCGGAGGAGCGCCATGACCTCCGCTCCCGAGTGGCTGTCGAGGTTGCCCGTCGGCTCGTCGGCCAGGATGAGCGGCGGGTTCGTCACGAGGGCCCGGGCGATCGCCACCCGCTGCTGCTGGCCGCCCGACAGTTCGGTCGGCTGGTGGCCCGTCCGGTCGCCGAGGCCCACCGCTTCGAGCGTCGCGCGGGCTCGTTCGAGGCGCTCTCGGCGGCCGACCCCCTGGTAGAGCAGCGGCGCCGCGACGTTCTCCAGCGCCGTCGTCCGGGGCAGCAGGTTGTAGGACTGGAAGATGAACCCGATGAACCGGCTGCGCATCGCGGCGAGCCCGTCGTCGTCGAGGTCAGCGACGCTCCGGCCGACGAGGAGCACCTCGCCCGAGGTCGGCCGGTCGAGGCAGCCGATGAGGTTCATGAGGGTGCTCTTGCCCGAGCCGGACGGACCGATGATCGCGATGAACTCACCCTGCTCGACGCGCAGGTCGGCCTCCAGGAGGGCCGGGACCGTGAGCCCGCCCATGTCGTAGACCCGGCTGGCGCGCCGGATCTCGATGACCGGGACCGCCCATCCGGGAACCTGGGCGGCCACGGCCGGTGCCGGGGCTGCCCCGATCACGGGGTCGTCCCGCCGCCGGGGTTGCGGCCGCCGCCGTTGAACCGTCCGCCGCCCGGGATCGCCCCGCCGCCGAACAGTCCCCCGCCGGTGCTCGTGGAGGTGCCGGTGCGCGAGGTCGACGTCCCGATGACGACCCGCTGGCCCTCGGCGAGCCCGCTCGTGATCTCGATGTAGGAGCTCGTCACGAGGCCGACGTCGACGGTCACGTCCTGGACCTGGCCGCTCGAGTCGACGACCTGCACGACGTAGGTGCCACCGCTGCCTGCGACGGCGGCCGCGGGGACCGCGATGACGTTCGCCGACTGGGCGATGGTGACCGAGACCTGCGCGCTCATGCCCACCCGCAGGGTCGCGGGGGGCGTCGCGATCGCGGCCGTGACGTTGTACGAGACGACGCCGCCGGAGCTCGACGCGGACGATTCGGCGATCGAGCTCACGGTGCCGGCGACCGCGTCGGTGCCGACCGCCTTGATCGTGATATCGGCCGCCTGGCCCACCTTGAGGTTCGGCACGTCGCTCTCGGCGAAGGCCGCCGTGACGGTCATGGCGCTCGACTGGACCTCGATCGCGGTGCCCGACGGAGCCGTGGCGCCGGCGACGATGTTCACCGTCGAGACGCGCCCGGCGATCGGCGCCTTGAGCGACGCGTTGTCGATGGCCAGCTGCGCCGTGTCGACGCTCGACTGGGCGGTCGCGACCGAGGCCTGGTCGGAGGCGATCTGGGCCGCGGTCGAGGGCGCCAGCCGGGTGGTGTAGTTGTGCTGCGCCGAGGTCAGCCCGAGCTGGGCCGACGCCACCTGGTTGGCCGCCTGGTCGTTCGACGCGTTGACCCGGGCGATCGTGCTCGTGACGTTGTCCTGGGCCTGGCTGACCGACGCTTTGTCCGCGGAGATCTGCTGGCTGGGTGCGTGCGCCTTCTTGTCCGCGGCGAGCTTGGAATTCGCCGTCGTCACCGCCCGCCGGGCCTGGGTCAGGGAGATCCAGTTCTGGGTCCGCGTGTTCGCCGAGTTCTGGCGCGCCTGGCTGAGCTGGAGCTGCGCCTGGCGGAGGGCGTCGCGGGCGGAGGCCTTCGTGTCGGACGTCGGCGCGCTCTTGTCGGCCGTGAGCTTCGACTTGGCGGCGGCGAGGTTCGCCTGGGCGATCACCAGCTGGAGCTTGGCGTTCGTCGGGTCGGCCACGGCGAGCACGTCGCCGGCCGCGACCACGTCGCCGACCTTGACCGCGACGCTCGTCACCGGCCAGGTCGGCGAGCTGGAGTTGTTCGAGGTCGACGCCGTCGCCGAGGTCGTCGAGCCGGCGGGCTGGGACGCGGACCCGAAGCGCAGGTCGTAGACCGTCGAGGCCGTGACGCTGCCACTGGCGACGACGCTCTTGGTCACATCGCGGCGCGCGGCTGCCGTGGTGATGTACTGGCTTCCGGCGACAGTGCTCGACGGAGGAAGCACCCCGACCGCGACGAGGACGGCCCCGACACCGACGACCAGGAGCAGCACGACGAACAGTACGCGCAGGTATCTCATCCAGGGGCCTCGCACGAGATGCCACCGTCGCGGCGGCGTTTCGCTGCCCACGGTAGGCCCGGGACCCTGAGCCCGTCCTGAGACGGTCCGGGGCGAGCGGGCCCTCAGGCGCCGAGGACCGTCCGGACCTGGCGGGCGATCTCGAGGTCCTCGCGACTCGCGATGACGAAGCTCCGGACGGCCCCGCCCGGTGCCCCGATCTCCCGGTCGTCCGGACCGGCCGCGTTGGTGGCCGGGTCCAGGGCGACACCCAGAAAGCCCAGCCCGTCCGCCGCGCCGGCCCGGATCGCCGGTGCCCGTTCGCCCACCCCGCCCGTGAACACGAGCGCGTCGAGGCCGCCGAGCGACGCCGTCATCGCCGCGATCGACGCGCGCAGGCGGTGGAGATACACGTCGAGCGCCAGGCGATGGTCCGGCTGGCCCGCCTCCGCACCGGCCAGGACCGCCACCATGTCGGCCGTCCCGGCGAGGCCCAGCAGGCCGGACCGGTTCTCGAGGGTCGCCGCGAGTTCGGCCGGCGGCATGCGCACGTGCTCCTCGAGCCACAGGACGAGGCCCGGGTCGACGCTGCCTGCGCGAGTCGCCATGACCAGGCCCTCGAGCGGCGTGAAGCCCATGGTCGTGTCGACCGAGCGACCGTCGAGCACGGCGGCGAGCGAGGCACCGGCGCCCAGGTGGCAGGTGACCACCCGGAAGCCGTCGCCGATCACCCGCCCGGCCAGCTCGGCGGCCCGGCGCGACGCGTAGGCATGGGACAGGCCGTGGAACCCGTACCGCCGGAGGTCCCAGCGCTCCCGCCATTCGCGCGGCAGGGCATAGGTCGAGGCGGCCGCAGGCAGGTCGGCGTGGAACGCGGTGTCGAAGCAGGCCACCGCCGGGACGTCGGGCAGCAGCCGGCCGACGAGCCGGAGGGCCGTCAGCGACTTGGGCAGATGGAGGGGCGCCAGGTCCACGAGCGCTTCGAGACCGGCCACGACGCCGGCGTCGAGGCGGACGGGGGCGCGGAAGCGCGAGCCGCCGTGGACGATCCGATGGCCGACGGCGTCCACGGGGCCGAAGTCGTGGATCGCCTCGCCGACCGCGGTGTCATCGAGCCGTCCGCCCGGAGCGGCCAGGTCGCCGGTGCCGTCGATCGCATCGCCCGGCCCCAGGACCCGCAGCTTGAGGCTGCTCGAGCCGGCATTGACGACGAGGATCCGCATCCGACGCTCAGCCGTGGCCGGGCCAGGTCCAATCGCGGATCTCGGGCGCGTCCTCGCCCTCGCGGCGGGTGTACGCGCGGCACTCCAGGCGTCGGTCGACCATCGCCTGGCGGAGGTGGCCGGCCCGCGAGGAGAGGCCGGGCAGGCGGTCGATGACGTCGATGACGAGGTGGAACCGGTCGAGGTCGTTGAGCATGACCATGTCGAACGGCGTCGTCGTCGTGCCCTCCTCCTTATAGCCGCGCACGTGGATGTTGTCGTGGTTGGCGCGGCGATACGTCAGCCGGTGGATGAGCCATGGGTAGCCGTGATAGGCGAACACGACCGGCCGGTTCGTCGTGAAGAGCGCGTCGAACTCGGCATCGGTGAGCCCATGGGGGTGCTCCCGGTCCGGCTGGAGGCGCATGAGGTCGACGACATTCACGACCCGCACCCTGAGCTCCGGGAGGTGCTGTCGAAGCAGGTCCACGGCGGCCAGCGTCTCGAGCGTGGGCGTGTCGCCGCAGCAGGCCATGACGACGTCGGGCTCCCCGCCATCGTCGTTGCTCGCGAAGTCCCAGATGCCGATGCCCCGGGAGCAGTGGGCGATCGCCTCGTCCATCGAGAGCCAGTCGGGGCTGGGCTGCTTGCCGGCGACGATGACGTTGACGTAGTTCCGGCTGCGCAGGCAGTGGTCGGTGACCGAGAGGAGCGTGTTGGCGTCGGGCGGCAGGTAGACCCGGATGACTTCGGCCTTCTTGTTCACGACATGGTCGATGAAGCCCGGGTCCTGATGGCTGAAACCGTTGTGGTCCTGCCGCCAGACGTGCGAGCTGAGCAGGTAGTTGAGCGACGCGATCGGCCGCCGCCACGGGATGTCGCGGGTGACCTTGAGCCACTTGGCGTGCTGGTTGAACATCGAGTCGATGATGTGGATGAATGCCTCGTAGCAGTCGAAGAGGCCGTGCCGGCCGGTCAGCAGGTACCCCTCCAGCCAGCCCTGGCACAGGTGCTCGGACAGGACCTCCATCACCCGGCCGTCGTGGGCCAGGTGATCGTCGGTGGGCAGGATCTCGCCGACGAACGCGCGGTCCGTCTTCTCGAAGACCGCGCCGAGCCGGTTGGAGGCCGTCTCGTCCGGGCCGAAGAGACGGAACGTATCCGGGTTCGCGGCGATCACGTCGCGGAGGAACGTGCCGGTGACGCGGGTGGCCTCGCTGTTCGTCGCACCGGGGACCGTGACCGGGACCGCGTAGTCGCGGAAGTCCGGCAGCGTCAGGTCGCGCAGCCGCAGGCCGCCGTTGGTGCGCGGGTTCGCGCTCATCCGGCGGTAGCTCCGGGGCGGCAGGTCGGCGAGCTCGGGGATGAGCGCCCCGTCCGCGTCGAACAGCTCCTCGGCCCGGTAGCTGCGCAGCCACGTGTCGAGGAGCGCGAGGTGCTTCGGGTTCGTCCGGACCTCGCCGAACGGGACCTGGTGGGAGCGCCAGCTCCCCGTCGAGGGCAGCCCGTCCACGACGGCCGGCCCGGTCCAGCCCTTCGGGGAGCGCAGGACGATCATCGGCCAGCGCGGCCGGACCGTCTCGCCCTCCACGCGCGCCCGGCGCTGGATGTCGTGGATCTCACGGACGATGCGATCGAGGGTCGCGGCCATCAGCTGGTGCATCGTCGCGGGATCGTCGCCTTCGACCAGGTACGGCCGGTAGCCGTAGCCCTCGAGGAGCGCGACGAGCTCGGCGCTTGGGATCCGGGCGAGCACGGTCGGGTTGGCGATCTTGTAGCCGTTGAGGTGGAGGATCGGCAGGACCGCGCCGTCGCGCCGGGGGTCGAGGAACTTGTTCGAGTGCCAGCTCGCGGCCAGCGGTCCGGTCTCGGCCTCGCCGTCGCCCACGACACAGGCGACGAGCAGGTCCGGGTCGTCGAAGGCGGCACCGTAGGCGTGGGCGAGCGAGTAGCCGAGCTCGCCGCCCTCGTGGATGGAACCGGGCGTCTCCGGGGCCACGTGGCTCGGGATGCCGCCCGGGAACGAGAACTGGCGGAAGAGGCGGCGCAGGCCCTCGGTGTCCCGGCTGATCGTCGGGTAGACCTCGCTGTAGGTCCCCTCGAGGTAGGCGTTGGCGACCAGTCCGGGGCCGCCGTGCCCGGGACCGGTGATGTAGATCGCGTCGAGATCCCAGTTCCGGATGACCCTGTTCAGGTGCACGTAGATGAAGTTGAGGCCCGGCGTCGTGCCCCAGTGACCGAGCAGCCGGGGCTTGACGTGCTCCGGCCGGAGCGGCTCGCGCAGGAGCGGGTTGTCGAGCAGGTAGATCTGGCCGACCGACAGGTAGTTCGCGGCGCGCCAGTAGGCGTCCAGCCGCCCGAGCTCCTCATCCGTCAGGGGTCGATCGACGGGCTCGTCCCGCGACTGGTCGGAGGTCGGCACCTCGGGCTGGGGCATGGGTCGGGCCTCCTTCACGCGCGTCCGCTGGGACGCCCGTCCAAGGTACGTCATCTGTGTCAGGCGAGGCCCCGCGCGAGCCTTGCGTCCTGCCGCCGGCGGCGCCGGGCGGGCACGCTCAACTTACAAGATTCGCACGTGCCAGGGTCGCCCGATTGACCTCGCCCGCTCAGCCTGCACTCAGCCGACACACGGCTCACAGGGACCCTGCTCACGGGAGAACACCACATGCGACTTCGACTCAGGATCGCGACCGGCGCCCTCGGGCTCTCCGGCGCGCTCGCCATGCTCGCCGCTCCGGCCGGCGTGGCGGCCGCCACCCCGACACCGGCCACCACGGCCACGGTCACCACGACCACCTGCGCGGACGGCCACTGGCCGGCGTCGGTCCAGGGCAAGCCGATGACCTTCAAGGCCGGCGCCCGGGCCGGTGACTACATCTGGCACGACAGCGCGGGCTGGCACGTTCGGGTCACCCATGCCGGCTCGCAGGCCGTCGTGTTCAGCGGCACGATCCGCTCGAGCGCGCCACTCGACGCGGACCCGGTCAAGCTCGAGGCGAACGACCACCTGACGGTCAGCGCCGACCGCATGACCATCACCTACCGGTTCGTCAACTACGGCCACATCGACGGCTTCGACTTCAAGACCTCGTGCGCCAAGACCCTCGTGTTCCGCGGTCTGATGTCCGGGCACCGGCTGCCGACCTGGCGGATCTGGGTCGGCCACAACGGTCGCCACCCGCTCGAGAACCCCTTCGTGATCCGCCGGATCCTCTGACCCGGCTTCCCCTCCGAACCACGGCGGCGACCCGGACGGGTCGCCGCCGTACCATGTCCGGCGACGGGTCGCGCGACCCGGCCGGGCGTCTCCGGCCCGAGCGTCCTGCCCGAAGGCGCTGGAGGTGGCACATGCGGATCGTCGTCACGGGCGGGAGCGGCAAGGCCGGCCGCTGGGTCGTTCGCGACCTCCGGGAGCAGGGCCACGACGTCCTGAACGTCGACCTGACGCACGACGGCAGCGCCCACGGCCTGTGCGTCCGGACCGACCTCACGGACCTCGGCCAGTGCTACGACGTCCTCGCCGGCGCCGATGCCGTTGTCCACCTCGCCGCCATCCCCGCGCCCGAGCTCCGGCCGGCCGGTGAGACGTTCCGGACGAATGCCCTCTCGACGTACAACGTGTTCGCGGCCGCGACCGGGCGCGGCATCGGGCGGGTCGTCTGGGCGTCCAGCGAGACCGTCCTCGGGCTGCCGTTCGCGCCGGCGACGCCGCCCGCCTTCGCGCCCATCGACGAGTCCATCGTGCCCCGCCCGGAGTCCTCGTACGCGCTCGCCAAGCTGGTCGGCGAGACGATGGCCGAGCAGTTCGCGCGGCGCTCGGGGATCCCGTTCGTCGGGCTGCGCATCTCCAACATCATGGAGCCCGAGGACTACGCGGCCTTCCCCGGCTACCAGGCGGACCCCAGCCTGCGGATGTGGAACCTGTGGGGCTACGTCGACGTGCGCGACGTGGCCGGCGCCGTGCGGGCCGCCCTGAGCGCCGACGTCGCCGGAGCCGAGGTCTGCATCGTGGCGGCGGCCGACACGGTCATGCGCCGTCCGAGCGCGGACCTGATGGCCGAGGTGTTCCCGGACGTGCCGCTGCATAGCGACGTCACCGGCCGGGAGACGCTCCTCTCCGTCGAGCGGGCCGGCCGGCTGCTGGGATGGCAGCCCGAGCACAGCTGGCTCGCCGAAACCGGGCGATAACACGGGCGGGGCGATACTCCCGCGAGCGTCGTGCATCCAGGCTGTCGATTCCGGCTGCGGACGTTCGTCGTTCAGGTAGCCGGCAGGACACGGCCGGCAGCGGATA
>DASVIK010000357.1:0-1626 GCA_036382135.1 Candidatus Limnocylindrales bacterium
TCGAGCGGTCGGTCTCGTCGCGGCTCCTCGAGAAGCTGGAGGCGCGGACGCGTGCCCTCCGCCTCGGGGATGGCGCCGATCCCGCCACCGACGTCGGGCCGCTCATCAACGAGGCGGCCCGCACGAAGGTCGAGGGATACGTGGAGATCGGGCGGCGCGAGGGCGAGCTCGTCTGCGGCGGGCGCGCGGCGACCGGTCCCGGGCTGGAAGCTGGCGTCTTCTACGAGCCGACGATCTTCACCGGCGTGGAGCCGATGGCGCGGATCGCCCAGGAGGAGATCTTCGGGCCGGTGCTGTCGGTGATCGCGGTCGAGGACTACGCGGCGGCGATGACGGCCGTGAACCAGGTGCGCTACGGGCTCTCCTCGTCGATCTACACGACCGACGTGAACACGGCATTTCGCGCCATGCGGGATCTCGAGACCGGCCTCGTCTACGTCAACGCGGGCACGATCGGCGCCGAGACGCATCTCCCGTTCGGCGGCTGGAAGGAGACCGGCAACGGCCACCGGGAGGCCGGCCACGCCGCCCTCGACACGTTCACCGAGTGGAAGTCGATCTACGTGGATTTCTCCGGCCGGCTCCAGCGGGCACAGATCGACAACCAGCCGGGCTGACCGGGTCGCGCCCCTCGCGGTGCCGCACCCCGCCCACCGGCCAGCGCGACACCGGTCCGGGATCCTCGACCGTACCCGAAGGTACACCGGCGCCCTCGACTGGGCTGTATCGACGAGGGGCCGTAGGACTGGCCCGAGCGGGACGTCCGGCTCGGCAGCGGGAACCCCGGGGGCATCTAAGGTCGGCGGGGTGAGGGACGGTTGTTGCGCGCCTTTATGGCCACGGTACGGGCCGGGCGCGGCTGCTTCCGGCCCCATGACCGAGAGTGACGGGCCGAATGACCAGGGCTGATGACAGCCTCTACGCCGCCATGCTGCAGCGCGGCATGTCGCGACGCACATTCATCAAGTTCTGCACCGCGATGACGGCCGCCCTCGCGCTCCCCGTGACGTACGCGCCCCGCGTAGCCGCGGCCGTGTCCGCCGCCCCCCGGATCCCGGTCATCTGGGTGCGCGGCCAGGGCTGCGGTGGCGACAGCGCGGCGTTCCTCGGCGCCTCGAACCCGACGGCCGCAGAGGTCCTGCTCAATCTCCTCTCCGTCGAGTACCACGAATTGATCATGGCCCCGGCCGGGGCTGCGGCGGTCCGGTCGAGGATGGACGTGCAGGCGAGGTATCCGAACGGGTACATCGCCGTCGTCGAGGGAGCGATCCCGACGGCGGACGGCGGCATCCATTGCATGGTCGACGGACGACCCTTCCGCGATGTCGTTCGCGACGTCTCGGGTGGTGCCCTGGCAACCATCGCCGTGGGCTCCTGCGCATGCGACGGCGGCTCGCCCGCGGCCTCGGGTGGCGCGACGGGCGCGGTCGGGGTCGCATCGATCGTATCCAGCGGCTCGTTCCTCGCCCTGCCTGGCTGCCCGGTCAACTCCAGGAACCTGACGGCGGCGATCGTCCACTACCTGACGTTCAAGCAGTGGCCCGCGACCGACTCCCGGCACAGGCCGTACTTCGCGTATGGAGGGCTGATCCACAACCAGTGCGAGCGGCGCGCCCATTTCGAGTT
>DASVIK010000358.1:0-2731 GCA_036382135.1 Candidatus Limnocylindrales bacterium
GACGCGATCGCCGCCGTGGGTCCCGGCGGCCATTTCTTCGGGTCCGCCCACACTCTCGAGCGGTACGAGACCGCGTTCTACCGGCCGCTCCTGTCCGACTGGCGCAACTTCGAGACCTGGCAGGCGGACGGAGCGCGCACGGCGACCGAGCGGGCGAACCTCATCTGGAAGCAGCTGCTGGCGGAGTACGAGCGGCCGCCGATGGATCCGGCCGTCGAGGAGGCACTCGACGCGTTCATCGCGCGGCGCAAGCGAGAGATCGCACCCACCGGCTGAGCGGCCGGCCGCCCCGGACCCGACCGGTCAGGGCAGCATCTGGCGGAGCGCGAAGAACACGTTGGCCGGGCGCTCGGCGAGCCGGCGCATGTACCACGGGTACCAGTGCTCGCCGTAGGCGATGAGGGTCCAGGCCGGGAAGCCCGCCGCGGCGAGCCGCGCCAGCTCCGCGGCCCGGATGCCGTACAGCATGTGGACCTGGAGACGGTCGCGCGGCACTCCGGACACATCGGTGAACGTGGCGATCCGTTCGACCAGCCCGCTGTCATGGGTACCCAGCGCGCACCGGGTGCGACTGTCACGGGCGGACTCCGCGAGGATGATCGCGAGCGACTGGAACGCCGCATCGACCTCGTGCTTGTGGCGATAGGCGATCGCGGCGGGCTCGTCGTAGGCGCCCTTGACGAGGCGCACCGCGGGTTCGAGCGGAAGGAGCCGGCGCAGGTCGGCCGGCGTCCGGCGCAGGTAGGCCTGCAGGCAGATCCCGACGCGCGGATGGTCGGCCTTCAGGCGTTCGTAGAGCTCCAGTGTCGGCTCGACATAGGTCGAGCCCTCCATGTCGAGCCAGAGCCAGGTGCCGATCGCCTCGGCCCGGGTGGCCAGCGCCTGCAGGTGGGCGAGGCAGGTGGCACGGTCGATGTCGAGCCCGAGCTGGGTCGGCTTGATGGAGATCTCGACGGGCCGGGGCAGGGTCGCGCTCCGGTCGAGCACGGTCTGGTAGTGGGCGGCGACCTCGTCGGCCTCGTCGAGCGAGGTCAGGTTCTCGCCGAGGCGCGTGAACATGATCCCCTGGCCGGCCGCCGCGAGCGGGGCCGCCGCCGTGAAGCCGGAATCGACGTCCTCGCCGGGCATGAACCGCCGGACGGCACGCCGGACGAAGCGCATCCTGGGCAGGCGTGCCTTGAGCCAGCCGTTGCGAGCCATCCAGAGGAACAGGGTGCGCACGTCCGCCAGCGTACCTCCACGGCCCCTGCGTTACAGGGCCGTTTGTCAGAACAGGCTTGGGAACCGGGTATGCAAGAGCGGCCGGAGGTCGAGCGGCGTCCCGTCGTCGAGTGCGGTCAGCAGCTGCTTCGTCGTGGCGATCCCCAGGCGGTGGGCGGCGACATACCCACGCACCGCGGACCAGAAGGCGGCGTTGCCCATCCGCTTGCGGAGCCCGTCGAGGAACGTCGAGCCCTGGACGTAGACGACCTCGAAGTAGCAAGCGTTCGAGTACGCGTAGATCGACCGGTCGAGGCGGCCGGTCGGGCAGCGGCTCGCCCGCCGGATGCCCGTAACGTAGCGTGCGAGCTCGTCGGCCATCGCCTCGTCGGCGAAGGGCTGGCGGGCCTGATCGTTCCCGACGAGGCCATAGAACCACTGGTGGGCCGTCTCGTGGGTCACGAGCCAGCGCAGGTGCGAACCGGTGGGGCCGGCGGGGATCCACGACAGCTCGGGCGACTCCATGCCGTCGCCGCCGGCCGACTGGGCGATCGTGTACGTGGCATACGGATACGCCCCGGCAAGCGCGCCCATCCGGGCGATGGCCGTCCGCGCGTAGCCCCGGACGGTCGCCGCCGGGAAGCCGGGCTTCGCGTAGACCTGGATGGTGGTGGAGCCCACCGTCGTGGTCGTACGCCGGTAGAACGGGCTGGCCGTGATCGTCATGTCGCGGACGTCCCGAGCCTCGAAGGTCTGCACGAGGCCCTGCTTGGCCACCCGTCGCCCGGTCGCCGCGACTACCAGCGGCCGGTCGGTCGCGATCGTGACCCTGACCAGCGGACTCGCGACGGTCAGGAAGGGGTCGCCGTTGTTGGGTCGGTCGAACGGCCGCCGGAGGCTCAGCCACGGGATCCAGCGATACAGGTCCACGATCCCGTTCGCCTTCGCGAACAGCCAATCGGATCCGGACAGCGTCCGTCGCAGGGTCGCGCTGTAGTGGACGCGGACGAACGTCGAAGCTCCGGGCGGCAGGATCCCACCGAGCGGCACGACGATCGTCTGGTCGTCGACGGTCGCAGGGACCCGCCGGCCGTCGACGGATACGGTCCCGAGACGCATCTGGCCGACCCGGGCGGCGATCGTGTTGAGCTCGAGCCGATCGATCGGGCCGGACGAGGCGTTCCGGACGTCGATGCCGGTGAAGACGTCGATCTTGCCGGGGTCGAAACGCAGGCCGAGCGAGACCGAGTACCGGCCGACGAGGGCGAAGCTCGTCCGATCCACGCGCCCGGGCACGATCGACGAGGCGGCGCCCGCGAGCGTCGTCGCGCTCGCGGCGGGCGACGTGGCGCTCGTCGCGGCGACCGGCCCGGGCGGGAACGCCCCGAGCAGGATGGCGGCCGCGAGGGCGATCGACCCGGCCCGGAGGGCGCGATCCGCTGGAAGCCCTATGATCACCGCCCGATCGTCCCACATCGCGCCACCCCCCAGGCCGCTGCGATGCGTCTAGCCACGCGCGATCCGGTGCGCT
>DASVIK010000359.1:0-2535 GCA_036382135.1 Candidatus Limnocylindrales bacterium
CGAGCGGCGACGGGCTCGGTGAGGCGCTCGGGCTGGGCGACGGTCCGGCAGCGGTCGCAGTGGGTGCCGCCGTCGGCGACGGGCTCGGGGTGGCGGCCGCGCCGCAGGCGGCCACGATGGCTCCGATCGCCCCGGGGGCGACCCCGATGGCCAGGAGGCGGGTGACGAAGGCCCGCCGGGTCAGCCTGCCGGCCACGTACGAGTCGGCCAGCTCCTGCGTACGGCGCTGACGTGGAGTCTCCATCGGAAGTGGCCTCCTCCTCGGTCCCCGATGCCGACGCCGGCGCCAGCGATACGTGCCCCGGCGTTCAGCCACGCCGCCCGACCTCCCCCGGCGGCGCCGATCCCTTCGACGGTCCATCGCCAAGCCCGAACCGCTCGCGCGAGTGTTCACGACTTGTGAACACGAGTGTCGGGGATGGCCGTCGACCCGTCAAGGACATGTCGCACTCGTTTCGGTCGTCCGTTGGTCGCGGCCGATCGAAACCCGCTCAGGGGCGTCCGCCGTCGGACAGGCCCGCGCGTCAGGAGGCGATGACGACCTTGAGTCCGGTGCGCCCGGCGGCCACCTCGAACGCGGCTGGCGCTTCATCCAGGGCGAACCGGTGGGTGATGAGATCCGCCAGGTCCAGGCGTCCGGACGCCGCGACCTCGATGGCCCGGTCCATCTCGTGGCCGGCCCGCCGGGAGAGCTTCAGGGACAGGCCCTTGCGCCGGGCCAGCGAGGCCTGGAACGAGGTCCGGTCGTCGTCCGGGATCCCGACGACGATCACCTTTCCGCCCGGCATCGTCAGCGCGAGCGCATCGGCGAGCGCGTCGTCTGTGCCCGCGACCTCGAACGCGACGTCGCAGTCTCCGATCCGGTCGGCGACGCCGGCCTCGATGGCTTCCTGCGCAGACCCCACCGCAGCCGTCGCCCCGCTGCGCTCGGCGGCCGCGCGCCGATGGGCGAGCGGCTCCACCGCGATGACCGCGGACGCCCCCGCGTCGCAGGCCAGCCGGACGAGCAGCAGGCCGATCGGGCCGCAGCCGTGGACGGCGACCCGAGAGCCGCGCCGGACCTTGCCGAGGCCGAGGGCATGGAGCGCGATGCACAGTGGTTCCAGGAGAACGGCGGCCGCGTCGTCGACCGAGTCCGGGATCGGGTGGAGGTGACGTTCGGGCCAGGCGAGCGCGCTCGCCATCGCGCCATCGGTGGGCGCATGCCCGGCGAACAGACCGTGCGGGCACAGGTGCGACTGGCCGCCGGTGCACCAGCGGCAGGCCCCGCACGGCAGGTTGGGATCGCCCGCGACGCGCTCACCCGCCCGCCGGCCGCCTTCGATCACCCCGCTGAATTCGTGCCCGAGGACCAGGGGCGTCGTCGGCCGGCTCGTCCCGAGCATGCCCGCGGTGTACCAGTGGATGTCGGAGCCGCAGATACCGACCCCGGTGACACGGACGAGCGCCTCGCCGGGCGACGGCACCGGGGCCGGCTCGTCGGCGACCCGGATGTCCCGGGCACCGTGGAGGCGCGCGACGCGGATCGTGCCCGGGCGAGGCCTCATGGCGTGATGGTAGCGGCGCCGCCCGACGATCAGATCGAGGCCTGACCCCCGTCGACGGTCAGCGCGGTCCCGATGCAGTAGCTCGCTTCGTCCGACGCGAGCCACAGGATGGCCGAGGCGCACTCCTCGGCCGTCCCCGCCCGGCCGATCGGGATCTGGTCGCTCCAGTAGGCGAGCTCCTTCGGGTCGGCCATCACGGGCCCGTTCATCGGCGTGTCGATGAAGCCCGGCAGGACCATGTTCACCCGGATGCCGTGGCGGGCGTAGTCGATGGCCATGACCCGCATCATCGCGAAGACGCCGCCCTTGCTCGCGCTGTAGGCCGGCTCGTTCGTGGCCATGCCGAGGAACCCGCAGTTCGACCCGAGCAGGACCATCGCCCCGCCGCCGGCCGTCAGCAGGTGACGCGCCCCGTGCTTGCAGGCGAGGAACTGGCCGTCCAGGTTGTTGCGGATCAGGCGGCGCCAGACGTCGACGTCGAGGCGGTCGACCCGGTCGTCCTGGCCGAGCAGCTCGATGCCGGCGTTCGACACGACGATGTCGAGGCCGCCGAACGCTTCCGCTGCCGCATCGATCGCCCCGGCGATGGACGTCTCGTCGGTGCAATCCGCCGGCAGCACCAGCACCTCGGCGTCCGCCCCGATCTCCGCCGCGACAGCGTCGAGACCCGGCCGGCCGCGGGCGATCAGCGCGACCCGCGCCCCTTCGCGGGCGAGCCGGAGGGCGGTCGCCCGGCCGATGCCGCTGCTGGCCCCCGTGACGATCGCGCGCCGGCCCGAGAACCGGCCATCCGGAATCGTCATCTCGTCCTCCCGGCCGCGGTGCGACCTACGGATACGTCGTGTAGGGCATCTCGAAGTCGTGGGCGTGGCCGCTGCCCGACTCGATGATGCACTTGAAGCCGGGCTCCGTGTCGAGGAAGTACCACTCGATGTGGTCGCCGATGTGGCTGAGCGCCGTGACCCCGATGCCCTCGGCCGCGAACTGG
>DASVIK010000360.1:0-2621 GCA_036382135.1 Candidatus Limnocylindrales bacterium
GACGGCGGAGCTTCCTTGCCTATGACGTCCTCCCGACTGCCTTCGCCGCGCAGCTCGACTGGCTCGCCGCCAACGGCTATACGACAGTGCTCCCGCGGGACCTCGCCGCCCACTGGGACCACGCCGCGAGTCTGCCTCCGCGCCCGGTCATCATCACGTTCGACGATGGGTTCCACGACTGGGTCACGACGGTCCTGCCCGCATTGCGGCAGCACCACATGGTCGCCGAGTTCTACCTGACGCTCGACGCGATCGCCAGCGGGAGCATCGGGTGGCCCGAGGTCCGTGCCCTGGCCCGGGCCGGCAATGGGATCGGCGCCCACGATGTCCATCATGTCCAGCTCGCGAACCTGGGCCGAGGGCGGCCGAACGCGCCGGCCGCGCGCATGTGGACCGAGGTCCACGACATCCGCGGGGTCATCAAGGCGCACATCGGGGTGGCGCCGGACTCCATGGCCTATGTCGGCGGAGGCTTCGATCGCACGCTCGAGGGACTCGTCCGGAAGGCCGGCTACACCACGGCCCGGTGCATCACGCGCGGGATCGTCCAGACGGTCGCGAACCGGTTCACGCTGCGCGTCGTGCGGATCGGCGCTCAGGACGATGTGGCCGATGTCGTCAGTGGCAGCATCGTTGCAGGGCTACCGACCTTCGTCGCGCGGATGCATGGTGTGAGCGATCGGTCTTCACCGAGCGGAGTGCCGTGAGCAACCGCTGGCGGCCTCGCCGCCGCGATCGAGACAGACAGGGAACCGGTCGGGCCTGGTTCGGCCGGTTCCTTCAGTTTCCGGCCCGGACACGTGGCGCGTCGGGCAGGCTCGGTCGGCCACGCTTGTCGAGGCGCTACGCTGTGCCCGAGCCGAGGTGGCGGAACCGGCAGACGCAGCGGTCTTAAACACCGCGGCCCGCAAGGGCGTGCGAGTTCGAATCTCGCCCTCGGCACCACGGATCTGGCCGGCGCTCCGGCGACGCGATCGCGGCCGCGCCACGGCGACCGTCAGCGGCGGATGAGGCCCCCGAGCCGACCGGTCTTCTTGTTGTCGGCGAGGACGGGCGCCGGTGGCGCGTTCTCCAGGTCGAAGGCGACCGATGCCAACCGCGAGAGGCGCTCTGCCGCCGCCGAACGCGGCGCGCCGAGGACGACCGGTACGCCCTCGTTCACGGCCTTGAGGTAGATGTACGGGTCGTACGGCAGCTCGACCGCGACCCGGGTGCCCAGCGCGCTCTCGATCTGGCTCATCTTGAGGATGTCGCGGGCGAACATGTTGTTGAGCACGAACGTCGCCTTCGTGCCCGTCGAGCCGACCTCGGCCAGGACGTCGAGCAGCGAGTGGAGCGCCTTGAGGGCGGCGATCTCCGGGTAGACCGTGAAGACGACGCCGTCGGCCCGTTCCAGCGCCGTCAGCGACGGTTCGTCGAGATGCGAGCCGCCGTCGACGACGACCTGGTCGTATGCCTGGAGGGCGGTGTCGAGGAGCTGGTCGACGTGCTCGGCCTGGACGAGCTCGGCGAGCTCGGGCGATCCCGGCGCCGGGATGACGTGGAGCCCGCTCTCGTGATGACTCGCGTACGAGCGGATGAGCTCGGGCTCCCGGATGCCCAGCTCGTCGCGCACGAGGTCGGCCAGCGTCTGGCGGACCTTGAGGTTGAGATGCGTCGCCACCTGCCCGAACTGGCGGTCGAGGTCGATGAGGAGCGTCCGCCCGGGACGTCGCGCGCCCATGACGACCGCGAGGTTGACGGCGATCGTGGTCGTGCCCACACCGCCCTTGGGCGAGAAGACCGTGATGAGCCGGCGCGTGGGGTGCGCCTTGCCCTCGAACACCGACCCCGGCCCGACCTCGCGCGAGCGCTGGAACCGGACGAGGAGCGCCTCGACGCGCGCCTCGAGCTCCCGGGCGTCGAACGGCTTCGCCATCACGTCGTCGGCGCCAGCTTCCAGGAAGCGGATGCGGTCCTCGACGTCGTCGGCCTGGCTGATGCACAGGACCGGGATCGCGGCGAGGCCCGGCGTGCTCCGGATCTCGCGGCAGATGTCCGCGGCCGACCGCGGGCCGGTGACGACGTCGATGATGACGAGCTGATGGTCGGCCGCTGCCGTGAACACCTCGGCGGTGTCCTTGACCGGGGTCACTGCATACCCGACCCCACCGAGCACCCCGGCGATGACGCCCCGGGATGCGGGATCGGATTCGAGAAGCAGGAGGCTACTGGCCGGCACGGCTACTCCGTAGGGCTGGCTCGGGGGACGGGCACTCACAGGAAGGCGGCCGAGCTGGGAACACTCGACGATGAGAGGATACATCTGCCGCCCGATCAGCCGCCCCACTCCCGGCCACCCGGGCGCCGCCTCCACGTGCTCGGGGCCAGCGTCGGGCCCGTGATAGACTCCCCGGGTTGTCCTTTCGGCTCCGCGCCGTCCCGATCGCCGCACCGGCATCGACGAGGCAGCGGGGCATACCCACAGGAAGGAGTCGTGCGCACGCATGCGCCGTTACGAACTGATGCTCATCCTCCGGCCCGATGTGCCGGATGAGCGGACCCAGGCCGTCATCGACCGCACCACGCGCGGCATCGTCACGGCCGGCGGGTCCATCCTCAAGGTCTCGCCATGGGGACGC
>DASVIK010000361.1:0-10012 GCA_036382135.1 Candidatus Limnocylindrales bacterium
GTGAGCAGCCGGATCGAGCCCGGCAGGATCTCGCCGGTCGGGATCGAGGTGACCGGATCGAGGCTGTAGCCCGGGGCCGGCAGCGTCGTCGTGAGCATCAAGCCGACGCTGAGCAGCGTGGCACCCACGACACCGACCGCCGCGATCCGCGGCCAGTCACGGTTCTGGAAGTACGTCTCGACCCCCACCGCGACGGCCAGGACGATGCCGGCCACCAGGTAGAGGACCGGCGCCGACCCGGAGCCCGGGTAGTCGAACTTGCGCTGGGTCAGAAGCGTGAAGATGCCGGCCAGCAGGAGGCACACGGCATATGTGTAGCCGAACCTGGTCCGGCCGAGCAGGAACGCCGTGCCCAGGCCGAGCCAGCCCGCCGTGCAGATCGCGCCGCTGAGGTACCAGGCCCGGTAGAGCGGCTCGCTCCAGCCGGCGGCGCCGGCGAGCGCCTCACTGCCCGAGCCGATGGCGAAGAAGACCATCCCCATGGCCCACACCAGCTGGAACGTCTGCCGGCGCTCGCGCCACTGGTCGAACAAGGCGAGCGCGAACACGATGGTCAGGAGGGCGGTCGCGCCGGGAAGGAGGATGACGAGTTGCATCGTCGGTGTGCGAACCTCGCTACCTGAGGACTCCGGAGCTCAAACCTCGTGGGCCCGCCCGGACCGCCGGCCGCTGCGCCGGTATCAGGCGGGCACGAACTCGTGATCGTCGCGATGGAAGCCGTCGCACAGACCCCAGCGTGGGGACGAGCCGGGGATCGGTACCGGGCGCATGATCTCGCGCACGCGGCCCTTGCGACAGAACAGGTAGCCGCGGCGACCCATCCACTGATGGACGCACGCCTCGTCGGAGTGGAACTGGAACGGGCCGGGGTTGATCGCGGGGCGCTCGGACCAGTCGGCCGGGCGCTCGGTCGCGACGATGTCGAGAAGGTTGATCCGCCACGGCGTGCCGTCGATCAGATCGCGACAGCCATCGCACCGGGTCGCGACGTTGTCGGCGACGATCGTGCGGATCGTGACGCCCATCAGCTCCATGGCGCAAGGGTACCAAACGGGGCCCGCCGGACCGACGGTCGTCGGAGCGTCGGCTCGCTCGGCGAGCCCCCCGGACGACGACTCAGCCGATGTCAACGACGCAGAAGCGATTGCCTTCCGGGTCGGCGAGGATCACGTAGTCCGCGTCCGCCGGCCGCTTGGCCCAGTGGACCTCGGTGGCGCCCAACGCCATGAGGCGCTGGACCTCGCCCGCCTGATCCTCCGTGTACAGGTCCAGGTGGATGCGTGGCGGGACGTGCACCGTCGAGCGGACCTGGTCGAGGGAGACGTTCGGCCCGCCGCCGTCCCTCGGGCGGAGCAGCACGAAATCGTCGTCCCCTGGGCGGGGCTCGTAGTCGAGCGCCGCCGCCCAGAACGCGGTCTGGCGCTGGATGTCGTCCACACGGATGACGATCGAACCGACGCGAAGCATCCGAGCCTCCGTGCACGGGGCGGTCGCCACACGACCGACATCGCGGCCGGGGCACGATGTCTGGTAGCCCCAAGGGGATTCGAACCCCTGATCTCCACCTTGAAAGGGTGGCGTCCTAGGCCTCTAGACGATGGGGCCGCCGAGCCGCCGCCTGCGCGGCGAGCGCCGCCGAGTCTAGCAGAGGGTCCGCTCCGCTCCGCCCTAGCGCGGGCTCAGCAGCGCCCCAAGGATCGCGCCCGCGAAGCAGAGCAGGGCGATGATCGATGCGACCCCACCGAGGATCGCCAGGCCCATCGCCCGGATCGGGCGCCCGTCCGAGCCGGCCTGGTAGGTGGCGACGACGCCGCTGACGGCCAGGGCGCCGAAAACGATCCCGAGGACCGCGAGCCCGGCCGCCAGCAGCGGGATCTGGGTCGATTCACGGACCGTGAGGGCGTAGGCGAGGAACGCGAACGAGCCGACGACCGCGACCACGAGCATGACCACGGTAGGGGTGACGCGGACGGGGCCGATGCGCAGCCCGCCGCCGGGCCGGCGGCCGCGGCTGCCGTCGTCGTTGCGTGGTGAGACCTGGGTGCGATCGTCCATGTTCCGGCTCAGGGTGCGGGCTTGGCCACCGCTCCGGCGCCCTCGCCGCGAGTCCGATGGTAGACAGCCACGTTGTACGTCAGGCGTGGCCGCTTCAGGCTATCCGCGACGGCGGGGCCCGTCTTCGGGAACGCCTCCCGGAGGAAGCCCCGAGCGTCCTCGAGCGTCGCGAACGTCCAGAAGCAGTGGACGACGCGCAGACGGAAGCCGTTACGCATGTACCATCCGCCGCGCCGGCCCCACTCGCGGTACTCGGGCAGATCGCCGAGCAGGAGCGAGACGTGGTCGCGTCCATAGTCCTGGACGACGAGGAGGCGCCCACCCGGCCGGAGGATGCGGTCGGCCTCGACGGCCGCGGCATCGGCCGGCGCACGGAACGCGCTCCACAGGCCGACGACGGCATCGACGCTGCCGTCCGCGATGCCTGTCGCCTCGGGCTTCCCGGCCAGGACCTCGACGCCCGGCGGCTCGCCGGTCAGGTCGGCGAGGGCGGCCCGCAGCGCGGCCAGGCGCGCCCTGCGCTCCACGACCAGGAGTCGGGCGGGAGCGAGAAGGGATGCCAGGGAGCGGGCACGGATCCCACCGGCACCATCGACGAGCGCGACCTCGCGGCCCCCCAGTGGTCCCAGTGCGTCGAGCGCCCGCGGGATCTTGCCCTCCTGGTCCAACGCCTGAGCCAGCCGGTCGGCGAGCCCGCCGGGGAGTTCGAGGGGAAGATCTGCCACAGGTTGCCGAGTATAGGGGCGTGACCCGTTCGACCCTGCGGCGCGACCGCCGGGCGGTGCAGAATCACGCGGTGAGTGTTGACCGCGGGCAACCCCGACCGGCCGGCATGCCCTTCGCCGTGCGGCTGTTCCTTGGCTACGCGCTGGTCATCCTGGGCCTCGTGGGGCTGTCCCTGCGGGTCGTGGTGGACCAGGCCATCTCGGCGCCGGTGAGCCCCATCGGAGTCGTCGTCATGGCCCTGCTGGCCTACACGATCTTCACGACGACGCTGGTCGTCCAGCGCAAGGAGGCGGCCCGCGGACTGGCGATCGGGCTCGCCACGCTGACGCTGCCGGCGATCCCGCTCGCCTGGTTCACGTTCGCGAACAGCGCCCTCGGCATCGTCCTCGCCGGGCTCATGCTCCTCCTCGCGGTGGGTCTCCTGCGCGGCCTGTCCGGCGCGTCCACCCGAGCCTGGCTCAACGAGCAGTGAGCGTCACAGCGGCGCGGATCGCCGGCCACGGACCGGGCACGAGGGCCCCGTCGGCACGAGATCCGGTCAGGGAAGGTACCCTCTCGACGACACGATCCGCCGTCGTGAGCCGTGCTGAGCGCCTTCCCCGTACGACAGAGGCAGATCCCACGTGAGTCAGACCACCCGCCGGCCGGATGCCGCCGGCACCGGGCCCGTCCGCCAGACCCCGACGTCGGGCGGCAGCGGCCCCACCCCACCCCGGACGGGCCGGCGCGACCGGCCACGCACATCCCTGCGCGAGCAGTCCTTCTTCGAGCGCAATCGGACCCGGCTCGTGGCCCTCGTCGTCGGCGTCGTCCTCGTGTCGGCGGCAGCGTTCATCGTGGTGGGCGCCACGTCCAAGGCCTACGGCTGCACGACGCAGGTGACGCCGGCGCCCCAGGCGTCGGTGGCGCCCGGCGAGACGCCGGCCCTGGGTCAGGCCGAGCCCGACATGGGCCGGAACCACATCAACCCGGGTACGTTCCAGACGTACACGTATTGCCCGCCCGCCTCCGGCTTCCACGTGAACGCGGCCGGTCTGGGGCCCATCCCGGCCCGCTACTACGGCCCGGATGACGCCACGGAGCCCCAGGGCTGGCTGCACAACCTGGAGCACGCCGGCCTGGTCATCCTGTACAGCTGCGCGGGCGGCTGCCCGGACGACGCGACGCTCCAGAAGCTGACGGACTTCATCAGTCCGGCGACGTTCCCGGCCAGCCCGATCTGCAAGATACCCGCCGGCGTCGTCGGGCCCGTGGCGGCCCGATTCGACGACATGAAGACGCGCTTCGCGGCGCTGCTCTGGGATCGGGTGCTGCTCCTCGACACATTCGACCCGGCGCAGATCCTGTCGTTCTACCAGCAGTTCGGCGACACGACCGAGCCGGAGCCGCAGGTGCAGTGCCAGGCGGTGTCGCCATCGCCGTCCGTCGAGCCGTCGGCCAGCCCGTCGCCCGGCTCGTCCGCGTCGCCTGCCGGCAGCGGCTCGCCCGCGCCGAGCGGGAGCGCAAGCCCGGCGCCCAGCTCCAGCCCCGGTGGGAGCGCCAGCCCGGCCCCCAGCGCCAGCCCGGCCGGGAGTCCGAGCCTGAGCCCCGGCCCGAGCTGAAGGCCGGAGAGAACGATGCGCCTGTTGAGTCATCGCGACCCGGCGACCGGGAAGCGTTCGTTCGGCGTGGTCGATTTCGACCAGGTCATCACGGCGCCCGAGCTGCACTCGATCGGCGGCCTCGATGAGACGGACGCGCTCCTCGATACGTACTGGCTGCTTGCCTCGGACGACTGGCACGCCCGGGTGAAAGCCGCCTGGCTGAAATGCCGGGCCACCGGCCTCATCGGGCGGCACGTGAGCGAGTTCACCCCGGCTGCGGCGATCCAGACGCCCGAGAAGATCATCTGCGTCGGCCTCAACTACCGCGACCACGTCGCCGAGGGCGGTCGCGCCGCTCCGGAGCGTCCCCTGCTGTTCGCCAAGTTCGCGAATGCCGTCATCGCGGACGGGGATCCGATCATCCGGCCGTCGGGCACCCACGCCCTCGATCTCGAGGCCGAGCTCGGCGTCGTCATCGGCAAACGGGCGCGTCGCGTCGCGGCGGCCGACGCGATCGACCACGTCGCGGGATACGTCGTCACGAACGACATCTCGGCCCGCGACTGGCAGGGCGTCAAGCAGGCCCTGCGGGAGGGCGAGGTCGGCGACGGTCAGTGGCTGCGGGCCAAGGGCTCCGACACGTTCCTGCCGATGAGCGCGATCATCGTGACCGCCGAGGAGGTGCCGCTGCCCAACCAGCTGCCGATCCGCGGCTGGCATATCCCCGGCAGCGGGCCCGGCGCCGGGACTCCGGTGCTCTGGCAGGAAGCCTCCACGTCCGACATGATCTGGCAGATCCCGGAGCTCATCGAGTACATCAGTGCGGTCATCACGCTGGAGCCGGGCGACATCATCTCGACCGGGACACCGTCCGGCGTGGGCGTCTTCCGCGACCCGCCGGTCTTCCTCGAGCCGGGTGACCGGGTCCGGGTCGAAGTGGGCGGGATCGGCGGGATCGACAACCCGATCGTGGCCGAAGAGGCGGCGGCAGCGGGCCGCTGAGGCCGCGATGCCGAGGCCGACATGACCGCTCCCAACCCGGCCACCGACGCGTCCCGCGCGGGCGGCTCGGTGCCGGCGACGATGCACGCACTCGTCAAGACGAAGGCCGCCCCGGGCGCCGAGTTCCTCGAGGTCCCGGTCCCTGCGCCGGGCCCGGGTGAGGTGCTCATCCGCGTCGAGGCAGCCAGCCTGTGCGGCACGGACCTGCACATCTTCCGCTGGGACGACTGGGCCGAGGGACGCCTCGGGAAGGGCCTGCCCCGCATCTTCGGCCACGAGATGGCGGGCCGCGTGGTGACCCACGGCCAGGGACTCCTCGGCCGGTTGGCGATCCCGCTGGGCACCCTCGTGGCGGCCGAGACGCACCTCGTCGACGGCAGCTGCTACCAATGCCGGACCGGGCGCGAGCACGTCTGCGCCAACCTCCGGATCCTCGGCATCGACATCGACGGCGCCTTCGCCGAGTACGTCGTCCTCCCGGCCCACAACGCCTGGCCGTCGCCCGGCCTCCGGCCCGAGATCGCCGCGATCCAGGAGCCGATGGGCAACGCGGTCCATGCCGCGTTCATGGAGGAGATCGCCGGCCAGACGGTCGTCGTGCTGGGCTGCGGGCCGATCGGGCTCATGGCGGTGGCGATCGCCGACCTCGCCGGGGCCGCGCGCGTGTTCGCCACGGACATCAATCCGGAGCGCCTCGCGATGGCCCGCCGGATGGGCGCCGACGAGACCATCGACGCCGCCGACGACGTCGTGGCCCGGCTGCGCGAGGCGACCGGCGGCGTGGGCGTCGACATCGTGCTCGAGATGAGCGGCGCGGAATCGGCCATCCGACAGGGCTTCGCCGCCGTGACCAACGGCGGCCGCGTGTCGCTGCTTGGCCTGCCGTCCCGGCCGATCACGATGGACCTCAGCGACGAAGTCATCTTCAAGGGGATCCGGGTCTACGGGATCACCGGCCGGAAGATGTTCGAGACGTGGTACCGCACGCAGGCCCTGCTCGCCCAGGGCCTGGACCTCAGCCCGATCGTGACCCATTCGCTCCCGCTGAGCCGGTTCGCCGAGGCGTTCGAACTCCTCGCCGCAGGTCACGCGGGCAAGGTCGTGCTGCTGCCCCAGGAGGGCTGACGATGGCCGCCTCGACCCACCGCGACCCGCTCGCGTTCCTCGCCGACGACCTCGACGAGCTGCGCCGCCAGAAGCTCTACCGGCCGCTGCGCGTCCTCAGCTCCGCCCAGGGCCCGATCGTGAGCGTGGACGACCGGCGCTGCATCAGCCTCGCCTCGAACGACTACCTCGGCCTGACCCATCATCCCCGGCTGCGCGAGGCGGCGATCGCCGCTGTCCGCGATTTCGGCGTGGGGAGCGGGGCCGTCCGGACGATCGCCGGGACGATGACCCTCCACGAGGACCTCGAGACCGCGCTGGCGGTCTTCAAGGGCACCGAAGCCGTCCTGACCTTCCAGTCGGGCTTCAGCGCCAATACCGGCGTCATCCCGACGATCACCGGCGAGCAGGACCTGATCGTCTCCGACGCCCTCAACCACGCCTCGATCATCGACGGCATGCGCCTGTCCAAGGCGCCCCGAAAGGTCTATCCCCACAAGGACGTCGACGCCCTCCGGGCGATCCTCGCCGAGGCCCGGGCCGAGGGCGGCCTCGGCGGCGTACCGCACCGCCTCATCCTCATCGTGACCGACGGCGTCTTCAGCATGGACGGCGACATCGCCCCGTTACCGGCCATCGTCGAGGCGGCCGAGGAGTTCGGGGCGGCGGTGTTCGTGGACGACGCGCACGCGTCGGGGGTCCTCGGGCGGAACGGACGCGGCAGCGTCGACCATTTCGGTCTCCACGGGCGGGTCGCGATCCAGGTCGGCACGCTGAGCAAGGCCGTCGGCGTCCTGGGCGGCTACGTGGCCGGTTCGCGGAACCTGCGCGACATCCTCATCCAGCGGGCCCGGCCGTTCCTCTTCTCGACCTCGCACCCGCCCGCGGTGGTCGCCGCGTGCCGGGAGGCGATCCGGGTCCTCGAGGATGAGCCGGAGCTGATCGAGCGCCTCTGGGCGAACACGCGACGCTTCAAGTCCGAGCTCGGCCGGCTGGGCTTCGACACGGGCGTCAGCGAGACGCCCATCACGCCGGTCATGATGGGCGACTCCGCGACCGCGGGCCGGTTCAGCGACCGGCTCCTCGAGGAAGGGGTCTTCGCCCAGCCGGTCGTCTTCCCGACCGTCGCGCTCGACAAGGCGCGCATCCGGACGATCGTCACGGCGGCGCATACCGACGAGATGCTCGACACGGCCCTCGAGGCGTTCGCCCGAGTCGGACGCGAGCTCGGGCTCATCGCCGGGTGACCGAGCCGGTCGGCCAGGCTCGGGACCTGCCGCTCGACAGCCACCTCCACACCGACCTCTCGCCCGACAGCAACGTCCCCATCGACGTCTACGCGGCACAGGCCGCGGAGCGCGGGATCGCCGAGCTGGCGATCACCGATCACGTCGACTTCGATGCGCGCGACCCGGCGTATGACTACGCAAGCTTCGCCGATCGCGAACGAACGGTCCGCGATGCGGCCGAACGATGGGCGGCTCGGGGCGTGGCCATCCGGTTCGGCGTCGAGCTCACGTTCAACACGAGCTGGGAAGCCGACCTTCGGGATCACCTGGCCCACCATCGCTACGACTTCACGATCGGTTCGGTCCATGACTGGCCGGGTTCGCCGTACGTCCGGGCCGGCGTGGCCGGCTGGGTCGAGGGTCGCTCCATCGAGGAGGTCGTGGCGCCCTATCTCGAGCAGGTCGTCGCGGCCGCGAGATCCGGGCTGTTCGACACGATCGGTCACCTCGACGTCGTGAAGCGCTACCTCATCCCGTACGTGACCCCGGCCGCCCTGGCCGCCCAGCCCGAGCTCTTCGAACCGGCCCTCCGGGCGCTGGTCGAGAGCGGGACGGCGCTCGAGGTGAACACGAGCGGCCTGCGCCATCCAGTGCGCGAGACGTATCCGACCAGCGCGACCGTCGAGCGCTATCGGGCGATGGGCGGAAGCCGGGTCACGATCGGCTCGGACGCGCACCGGGCTGACTCGTTCACGTTCGGCCTCGAGGATGGGTATCGGATCGTCGCGCGCACGGGGATCCGGGCCCTGGTCTTCCGGCGGGGCGGCCAGGACGTGGAGGTGGCACTGCCGCCGCGGTTCGCCTCGTGACCGGCCCGCGGGCCGGTCTGGCGCTCGACGTCGCCGGGGCCGGCCCGGCCTACACCGATCGGCCGGGTGCGGTCGGCGCGGCCTACCTCGTCCGCCACGGGACCGACGCGCTCCTGCTGGACCTTGGCCAAGGCGCGTTCACGAACCTCGCCCGGCTGATCGAGCCGAGCACCCTGAGCGCCGTCGCGATCTCGCACCTGCACCCGGATCACCTCGTCGATCTCGTCCCGCTCCGCCACTACCTGCGCTACGAGTTCGATCCTCCCCGGCGGATCGCGGTGATCGGCCCGGCCGGCCTCGAGCAACGGCTCGACGCTCTTCACGACCAGCCGGGATTCCTCGCGGCCGCCCTCGACGTGGCGGACATCGGTCCGGGCATCCGGCGTGTCGGGGCCTTCACGATCGAGGCCGCGCGCGTTCATCACACCGCCGACAGCTACGCGTTCCGCGTCTCCGTCGCGGACGGACCGGGGCTCGTCTACTCGGGCGACTGCGGGGCCGCCGACGACCTTCGTCCACTCATCCGGCCCGGCGACACGCTCCTCGCCGAGGCCACCTACGGGGCCGACCCCGTCGCGCCGGGGTCGAATCACCTCAACGCCCACGACGTCGGCAGGCTGGCCGCCGCGACCGGCGTCGCGCGTGTCCTCCTGACGCATCTGCTCATGGGCAGGGACCGGGCCCGGGCGGTCGCGGCGGCCAGCGCACTCGCCTCGGTGCCGGTCGAGATCGTGGACCCCGGGGACCGCTTCGAGATCTGACCGCCCGGGACCGCCGGACATAGAGAGACCGGGGCCGTCAGGGCCCCGGTCTCTGCAACGTGTGACGGTGGCGGCTAGCGGCGGGTGGACTTCCGCGCCGGAGTCGCGATGAGGATCGTGGCCAGGAGCACGCCGATCGCAAGGACCACGATCAGCGCGCCGGGGCCGGATGAACCAGCGGAGCCCGTGGCCGTGGAGGTCGACGGGGGCGTGACACCGGGGGTGCCCGTCTCGCCGCCCACGCCGCCGGTCGGAGTCGTCCTCGGTGTCGGGGTGACCTTCGTCGTCGGCGTCGGCGTGGGGGTCGGCGTCGGCGTGGGGGTCGCGCAGTCCGTCGGCTTGGACGTCTCGGCGAATCGGTAGTCACCGGGGACCTCAGGCGGGGTGCCGTTGGCCCAGTCGACGATGGCCCTGGCCCTCACCCACACTGGCGAGGCGCCACCCGCGTCGAACGAGTCGGTGAACGTGAAATCGTTGGCCTTGTTGAAGTGATAGCTCGCGGCTTGCGGCAGGGCCGTATATGGGCCGTCGATGCCGGCGGTGCTCCACGCGATCTCGATCTTGTCGTTCGTCCGCGAGGCGTCCGTGGGATTGGGTATCGGGGTACCCTCCCAGGCCGTCGCCGTGAAGGTGACGGTCCCATTGCAGTCGTAGGATGCCGCGATATTGGGGTGGTGGGCGAA
>DASVIK010000362.1:0-4095 GCA_036382135.1 Candidatus Limnocylindrales bacterium
CCCTGGTGGGCACCCGAGGCGATCGCCAGTTCCTTGAGGGTAGCGAACGTGTCGTGGGTGCCGGCCGCGCCGTTGATGTCCTCCATCCGTCGCCAGACCGCGTCGGCTCCGAGGCGCCACGACCGGCGATCGTCGGCCTGCATGATCCGGATGATCTCGGCGATCCGCTCCCGGGCATCGCCGTCCTCGACCGGCACGAGCGCCTCGACCCGCCGGTCAAGGTTGCGCTCCATGAGGTCGGCCGAGCCGATGTACCACTCCTGGTCACCGCCGTTGAGGAAGCCGTAGATCCGCGAGTGCTCGAGGAACTCGCCGATGACCGAGATGACGCTGATCCGGTCCGAGACGCCCTCGAGGCCGGGCCACACCGAGCAGGTGCCCCGGACGATGAGGTCGACCTGGACGCCGGCCTGGCTCGCCCGGTACAGCGCCGACACGCAGGCCGGGTCGACGATCGCATTGAGCTTGAAGTCGATGCGCGCCGGTCGGCCGGCCTGGGCGTGGCCGATCTCGCGGTCGATGAGCTCCAGGATGCGCGAACGGAGCGACAGCGGTGCGACGAGCAGGCGCCGGAAGACGCGCTGGCGCGACAGGCCGGTGAGGACGTTGAACAGGTCCGTGACATCCGCGCCGAGCTCCGGCCGGCACGACAGCAGCCCGATGTCGACGTACAGGCGGGCCGTCTTCGTGTTGTAGTTGCCGGTCCCGATGTGGACGTAGCGGCGCAGGCCGGTCCCCTCGCGCCGCACGACGAGGGCCGTCTTCGAATGGGTCTTGAGCCCGACCAACCCGTACACCACGTGGGCGCCGGCCTGCTCGAGCTTGCGCGCCCAGATGATGTTCGCCTCCTCGTCGAAGCGGGCCTTGATCTCGACGAGGACGACGACCTGCTTGCCCCGCTCGGCGGCCCGGATGAGGTCGCGCACGATCGGCGAGTCGCCGCTCGTGCGGTAGAGGGTCATCTTGATCGTCAGGACCTCGGGGTCGTCCGCGGCCTGGGCGATGAACCGCTCGACGCTCGCGGTGAAGCTCTCGTACGGGTGGTGGACGAGGATGTCGCCCGCCTTGATCGCGTTGAAGACGTCGGCCGGTTCGTCGTCGTCGGGCGGCGCGAGCCGGCCCGGCACGACCGGCGTCCATGTCGGCTGGCGGAGGTCCTCCCGGTCGAGGTCGGCGATGTGGGAGATGCCGGTGAGGTCGAGCATCCCGCTCACCTCGTAGCAGTCGCTCTCCGAGAGGCCGATGCCCCGGAGGAGGATGTGGCGCGTCGCGGCCGGCATCGATCGCTCGACCTCGAGCCGGACCGCCTCGCCGAAGCGTCGCCGGCGGAGCTCCTCCTCGATGGCCAGGAGGAGGTCGTCCGCCTCGTCCTCCTCGATCGCCAGGTCCGCGTTGCGGGTGACCCGGAAGAGGTGGGTCTCGAGGATCTCCATGCCGCTGAACAGGAGGTCGAGGTTGGCTTCGATGACCTGGTCGATGAGCACGAACGTGGACGGCGCGATCTCGATGAGCCGGGGCAGGATCTGGGGGACCTTGACCCGGGCGAAGCGCCGCTCGCCGGTCTCCGGATCGCGCATCCCGACGGCGATCGAGAGGCTCAGCGTGCTGATGTACGGGAAGGGGTGCCCGGGATCGACCGCGAGCGGGGTCAGGACCGGGAAGATCTCGTCGACGAAGCGCTCGCGCAGCCGGTGGTGGTGGTCCGGGACCGCGCCGTAGTCGAGGATCGACACGCCCTCTTCGGCGAGCTCCGTTCTGAGGGTCGCGAAGATCGCCGCGTGGTCGCTGACCAGCTCCTGGACGCGCGTCCGGATCTCGTCGAGCTGCTCGGCCGCCGTCCGCCCGTCGGGCGAGGTCTTGGTCGAACCGGCCGCCACCTGCTGGCGGAGTCCGGCGACCCGGACCTGGAAGAACTCATCGAGGTTATTGGCGAAGATGGCCAGGAACTTGACCCGCTCCAGGGGCGGCGTCCGCTCGTCGCGCGCCTCGTGGAGGACGCGCGCGTTGAAGTCGAGCCACGACAGCTCGCGGTTGAGATAGGGCGAGGGAGCGTCGGCCGGAGCACGGCGGTTGCGGCTCCGTGCGGTCGGCGTGCGGGCGACTCCCGCCCGTAGAGCGGCCATCGGTGTCGAGGCTCCATCGGCGGTCCGGGCCTCACGACCCGGGCCGACGATCGTAGCACCTCCCCGTTACCCCTCGGCGCGATACCGCCGTTCACCCGTCCCGGGATCGAACCAGACGCGCATCCGGCGGCCCGACGTCGGGTCCACGAAGGCCTCATCGGTTCGTTGGAACCGCGCTTCGAGCGCGCCATCCGTCTCGCCGCCGCCCGGTCCGGCCGGCGACGACGAACGCTCGGCGTGCTCGGAGCGGTAGCGGCCGCGCTCGAGGGTGATGGCGAGGATCCCGGCACCACCGAGCAGGACGAGCTCGAGCGCGGCCGGGGGCGAGACCGGCAGGAGAACCACGCCGCCGATGAACATGAGCACGGCGACCGCCGCCACGATGGTCCTCACGATGTCGTACATGGCGATCCGATCCGGCGCGCCTATTCGGCCGTGGGCTGCGGGGCGTTGGGATCCGGGACGACGACGACGGCCGTGCCGTACGCCACGATCTCGGACATCGTCTGGCCGATCTCGGACGAGTCGAAGCGGAAGGAGATCACCGCGTTCGCGCCCATGAGCGCCGCGTTCTGGACCATCCGGTCGAGCGCCTGGCGCCGGGTGTCCTCGAGGAGCTGGGTGTACTCGTGGATCTCGCCACCCACGATCGAGCGAAGGCCCGCCGCGAGGTTGCCCGCGAAGCCGCGGCTGCGCACGACGAGCCCGAAGACCTGGCCCTTCGTCTCCTGGACGCGCCAGCCGGCGATGTACGGGGATGTCGCGGTCATCATTGGTGAGGTCCCTCCGAAGTGGTGTGGTGTGCGTGGAGATCGTGATCTGGTGGATCGACGGTCGTCGCCCCGCCTTCCCTGACGCGCCGGGCAGCGTCATCGTCACATGGGCACCGGTCGCGCAACAGCGCGTAGGTGTAATAGCCGGTGTGGTGGTCGTCGCCCCAGAGCGGCGCGACCGCGTACTGGCCAACGAGCTGGACGTCGACGAGTCGGGTCTGCTCGGCCGTCAGCTCGGGCCGCGAGTCAAGCCAGCCCGGCTGGCCGGCCTCGCCCCGGCAGAACGCACACGGGCACAGCCAGCGCAGGGCGACCGCCCCGTAGCTCGTCTGGTGGCCGTCGGCCCACTCGATCGCCAGGGTTCCGGCCGCTCGATCCGCATGGATGCGCACGGGCGTCGTGGTCTGGCTGGGCGCGCTGGTCACCGGTTCATTGTAGGCGGGCCGTTCGGCTCAGCCGCCCGGCCGACGCACCCAGCCGCGGACGAGCAGGATCGTGCCGAGGGCGATGAGCGCGATCGGCCAGCCGAGCCGGCCGATATCCGCGTAGCGGGTGCCGGTGAGGGAGGCCGCCCCGATCCCGCTCAGGATGAGCCCGGGGATCAGTGGCCAGGGATGGTTCTCGCGCACGTGGAACACCAGTCCGATGACCCAGATCGCGACGAACCCGGAGCCGATCGCCAGCATGAACAGCGAGCCGCCTTCGACCCCCGGGGCGTTCCCGGCGATGACGACGCCGGCGCCCACGCCGGTGACGATCCCGCCCGGGACGAGGAAGCCGTACTCGCGGGTGACGGCGAACGCGGCGAGGAACGTCAGCCCGATCGCCAGCACGATGTAGTTGCCGGCGTCGGGGAGCACCTGACCGACGAGGAACGCGAGGCCGATCCCGATGAGGATCGCTCCGCCCACCCACGAACCGTCCCGATGACGGCCGAAGATCGGAAGCGCGGATCCGTCCGCGGAGGACTCGGTCGGTGGGGGAGGCGTGGTCGATCCAGCCATGCGCTCAGGGTACGCCCCTTGCATGCCGTACGCGAGAGACTGCGACCCGTCTCGCAGCGCCGAGGGACGGTTGGCCCTTGCGCCGCGGCGCATCCTGCAGAACGATCTCCAGCTGACGGCTCGAGCTTCGTCTCGGGCGCCGCACCCCTGGGGGAGATCTCATGCCATATCGCCCGATGACTCCGCTTCGCGGCC
>DASVIK010000363.1:0-2146 GCA_036382135.1 Candidatus Limnocylindrales bacterium
GAGGACGAGCGAATCGCCCACCGTCATCTCGCCGCGCCACACCTCCGGCTCGAGGCCATCGGAGGGGAGGCCGCGCTCGCGGTGGGGGTCGGGCAGCGTGGACAGGCGCGCCTGGCGGATGAGGTACGCCTCGGCCGGGCCCACCGTCGCGACGTAGAGCTCGTTGCTGCGCACGACGGCGGCGGCCACGCCGACCGGTCCGTTGCCGTCGGGCGCACGGCCGAGACCGAATCGGTCGCCGGCGTGGGCGAGCTTCTTGTTCGCCGCCCGGATCGCCTTCTCGAGGCAGACCCGGATCCCCGCAGACTCGTCGTAGTAGTACTCGTGCTCGATCGTGTCCGCGACGAGGCGGGTCGCCTCGCGGGCCTTGGCCCCGGGGACGCGGCTCGTGACGAGCACGTAGAGCTGGCCCTTCGAGCGCATGACCGCGCCGATCGAGGGCTCCTGGGTCCGGATCGTATCCGGCGAGTCTGGGAGGCGATCTGGCTCGGCCACGAAGCCAAGCTTCATCTGGAGCCGGACGGCCATGCGGGCCTCTTGGTGCGAGCAGGCGGGGCTCGACGGGGCGTGGAGTGTCTGGTACGGGCACGACGGGGCGGGGGGTCGGGCCGAGACCGACGACGCTCCTCCCCGAGGCGGCTGGCAGGTCCCGGCGATGATAACCCGTGGCTACGCGGGGCGCACCCTCACCCGCAAGGACGAAGCCGCGAAGCCGCCGGGCGAGGCGCGGAACGCCGCCAGGAGGTCCGCCGAGCGGAGGCGCAGCTCCTGGCCCACGATCGGGGTGTCGACCTCGACGAGGAGCGCCTGGCCGTCGATACCGACCAGCCGGCTCTCACCGGCGGCAGCCGGCACGCGCTCGCCCACGAGCGCCTCCCAGGTCGCCCGCGCCCGGGCGGTTCGCAACTCCTCCTCGAGGCCGAGGTGGCGCGCCGCGGCCGGGATGAGCTCGCCGATCCGCTGCATCGGCAGGCGCGCGTGCCCGCCGGGGCGTCGCTCGTCGGGCAGGTCGCGCCGCCCGGAGATGCGGCCGGCGTCGGGGTCCGCGGCTCGCGCCGTCTCGTCGGGGTCCGACGCGTCCGCGCCGGCATCGGTGACCTCGGCGACGTCATCGTCGCCGTCCATCCCGGTCACCCGTGGACCGCCGGTCCGAGCAGGCGGGCGCCGGGCGAACCGGCCGGCCCGGCGGATCCGCCCGATCCCCCGACGTCCCCGGCCGCGACCTCCCAGCTCGTCGCGCGGGCCCGAAGCTCGGGATCCAGGTCGTCGAGCGTCGTCGTCGTCACGAAGGCCTGCGGCAGGGCCGCGATCCGGCGAACGAGATGGCCGCGCCGGTCCGGATCGAGCTCGCTGAACACGTCGTCGAGGAGCAGGAGCGGCGGGCGGCCATCGAGCTCCGTGAGCAGGTCGAGCTCGGCGAGCTTGAGGGCCAGGATCGCGGTCCGCTGCTGCCCACGCGACGCGAACGTGGCGAGATCGCGGCCGGCCTGCTCGAACGTCATGTCGTCGCGGTGGGGCCCGACGAGCGTCGCGCCGTTCCAGACCTCGCGCTCGGCCGTCTCGGCCAGGCGCCGTTCCAGGGCGTCGCGTGGCGACTCGCCGGGAGCGGCCGGCGCGTTCGTCGCGTACCGGAGACGGAGCGGCGCGGCGGCGGCCTCGTCCGGCGCGATCTCGGCGTGGGCGCGGGCCAGCGGACCGGCCAGCGCGTCGAGGAGCGCCAGTCGCTCGGCGACGATCGCGCCGCCGGCGTCGAGGAAGTTCGTATCCCAGAAGCGCAGCTCGGCCCGGTCGGCCCCCTCTTCGCGGATGGCCCGCAGGAGGGAATTGCGCTGCTGGAGCACGCGGCCATACGCGGACAGGTCGCGCACGTAGCCGGCCGAGCGTTGGCCGGCGAGCGCGTCGAGTGACGCCCGACGGAGCCCGGGCGAGCCCGCCACGAGGAGCATCTCCTCCGGCGCGAACACGACCGTCCGGAGCAGCCCCACGAGGCCGTCGGCCCGTCGGCCGACCCCGTTGACGCGGATCCGCTTGCGACTGCCCGACGCCCCCGCCCGGCTCAGGGCGACCTCGATGGTGTCCGGGCCGCGGTCGCCGGCTGGATCGCCGGTGTCGGGCTGGGCGAGGCCCTCGATGCGGGCGAGGTCGG
>DASVIK010000364.1:0-3310 GCA_036382135.1 Candidatus Limnocylindrales bacterium
CACGCCGCTCCACGACGAGCACCTCGCGCTCGGCGCGCGGATGGACCGGTTCGGGACCTGGTGGCGGCCGTGGCACTACGGCGACCACCTCGCCGAGTACTGGGCGGTCCGCGAGGCCGTCTCGATCGGCGACGTGAGCACCCTCGGCAAGCTCATCGTGTCGGGCCCGGACGTCGTCGAGTTCCTGGAGCGGCTCTACCCGTGCAACGTGGCGGACATCAGGGTCGGGCGCTCCCGCTACGCGCTGCTCCTCAACGAGCGCGGCCACGTCATCGACGACGGGATGATCCTGCGCGAGGACGAGACACGGTTCGCGCTCACCTTCACGTCGGGTGGCGCGGCCAACGCCGAGATGTGGGTCCGCGACTGGATCGAGGTCTGGGGCCTCCGCGTCCACGTCCTCGATCGCACGATGTCGCTCGCCGCGATCAACGTCACCGGGCCACGGGCCAAGGAGCTCCTCCAGCGTGCCGGCCTCGACGAACCGCCGCGCTTCCTGAGCCATGTCCATGCGGAGGTGGCCGGCGTGCCGTGTCACGTCATGCGCCTGAGCTTCACGGGCGAAGCCGCATTCGAGCTGCATCACCCAGTCGATCGCTCGGTAGAGCTGTGGCGGACGCTCCTGGCGCTGGGTCGCGACCTCGGGATCCGGCCCCACGGGCTCCAGGCGTTGTTCGGGCTGCGCCTGGAGAAGGGGCACGTCATCGTCGGGATGGATTCCGAGCTGGACTCGACGCCGCGCCGGCTCCGGATGGACTGGGCCGTGCGGATGGACAAGCCCTCCTTCATCGGCCGGCCGTCCCTGGCCCGCACGGCGCCGCTGCCCGACCAGCGCCGGCTCAGCGGATTCACGATGGCGGGCGAGGCGCCGACGGAGGGCAGCCCGATCTGGTCCCGTGGCGAGGTCGTGGGGCACGTGACGGGCAGCTGGACCTCCCCGGTCCTGGGGCACGCGGTGATGCTCGGCTGGCTCAAGCGCGCCCCGTTCCCCGATCGCGTCGAGATCGACGGGCGCGAGGTCACCGTGGCGGCGACCCCGTTCTACGATCCGGAGGGCCACCGTGCCCGTGCTTGAACCGCAGCCCGGCCTGCGGGTCGTGGCCGACCCGGGGGCCCTCGACCGGGCGCGCTGGGAGGGCCCGGACGGCGCCGCGCACGTCGTGGTTCTCCGATTCGCGCCCGACGATGCGTTCGCCGTCGGGGCGCGGATCGCGCACGTCGACGATCCGCACGCCATCGTCGAGCCCGAGGCCGGCTATGTCGGGGCATGGCTGAGCGCCGAGGCAGTCGAGAACGACGTCGTGCCCCGCATCGAGTGGTCGTTGCCGACCGAACGGCCCGCGCTCGCCCAGGGGTCGATCGCCGGTGTCCCGGCGAAGCTCTGGCTGACGTCCGACGCCGACGGCGCCGACCGGGCCCTCCTCATCGTCCAGGCGGCCTACGCCCACGAGCTGAGCGAACGCCTCCGATGAGCTCGTCGCCTGCCACGAAGGAGCTCGTCGAGACCCTCCAGCCGTTGCGCTGGCAGGAGCCCAGGGCGGCGTACGACGTCGTCATCGTGGGTGCCGGGGGGCATGGCCTCGCGACGGCGTACTACCTGGCCACCCGCCACGGCATCACGAACGTCGCGGTTCTCGAGGCGGACTACATCGTCTCCGGCAACACGGGTCGCAACACCACGATCATCCGGGCCAACTACGGGATCCCCGAGGCCATCCGCTTCTACCAGCATTCGCTCGAGATGTACGCGGCGCTCGAGGCCGAGACCGGCGCCGCGATCCTCCACCAGACCAAGGGCATCTTCTGGCTGGCCCATACCGAGATGGCGATGCGCACCGAGCGCGCCCGCTGCCTGATGAACACCGCCTGTGGCGCGAAGACCCTGATGGTCACGCCCGTCGAGCTCAAGGAGCTCGTCCCCCAGGTGGACCTGACCGGCGGCGGCCGCTACCCGGTCCTCGGCGCCTCGCACCACGTCGAAGGGGCGACCGCCCGTCACGACCGGGTCGCCTGGGCCTTCGCGTCGGGTGCGATGGCGAGGGGGGTGCACGTCGTCCAGCACACCCCGGTGACGGGGCTGCTCCGCCAGGGGGAGCGGGTCGTCGGCGTGGAGACGCCCAACGGTCCGATCGCGGCCGGCGTCGTCCTCTCCGCCGTGGGTGGCCGGGTGACGAGCATGGCGGCCCACGCCGGGGTCCGCCTCCCGGTCCGGACCCACCCGCTGCATGCGTTCGTCACGAACAACTACGCGCAGGGCTTCGGGCCGATCCTCGCGAGCACGGAGCTCATGTGCTACGTCTCGCAGACCGAGCGCGGCCAGATGCTCATCGGCGCGGAGTTCGATGCGCAGCCGTCGTACTCGCGCCAGTCCTCGTTCGCGGCGCTGCGGGGCTACGCCCACAAGATCACCCAGCTCCTGCCGTTCCTGCGCGACCTGCGCATCCTGCGGACCTGGGCGGGCATCTGCGACATCTCGGCCGACTTCTCGCCGATCATGGGCGAGACGGGCGTCCCAGGGTTCCTCGTAACGACCGGCTGGGGGACCTGGGGGTTCAAGGCGATCCCCGCCGGCGGGGAGGCGATGGCCGAGCTCATCGCGACCGGTCGGACGCCCGCGCTCATCGCCCCGTTCGCCCTCGACCGGTTCGCCCGCGACCACGTCCTGGCCGACCAGGGCTCGACGGGGACGCGCTGATGCCCTCGCTCGAGTGCCCGCGCTGCGGACGGCGTCCGATCGACGAGTTCTCGTTCGGCGGCGAGCGGCGGCCGGTCCCGGACTGGATCGAGGGCGACGACGCGCGCGATCTCGACGAGGTCTGGATGTTCGACAACCCGGCCGGCCTCACGACCGAGCGCTGGTTCCACGCGGCCGGCTGCCGGCGCTGGCTGACCGTCCGCCGCGATACGAGCACGGATACAGTCGTCGCATGACCGCGCTGTCGGACCGGACGATCGATCTCCTCGTGCGCGACCGCACGAGGTTCGGCGCCGGGGCGATCGACGGCCTGGCCGCGGTCATCCGTGAGATCGGCGGTGGTCCCGACGCCCGCGCCTTCATCGTGTCCGACCCGGGGGTCGTCGCCGCGGGCGTCACGGCGACCGTTGCCGGGATCCTCGCGGAGGACGGCATGGACACGACCGTGTTCGGAGCGGTGGAACCGAACCCCGGGATGCGTGTCGTCGAGCGGGGCGGCACGGAGCTCCGCGCGTTCGGTATCGACGACGTGATCGTCGTGGCGGTGGGCGGTGGCTCCACGATGGACACGGCCAAGGCGCTCTCGCTGTACGCGACGAACGACGTCGGCGTCGC
>DASVIK010000365.1:0-4206 GCA_036382135.1 Candidatus Limnocylindrales bacterium
GCCCGCTCATGGCGGCCGAGGACCCGGCGGCCGTCCGGGAGCAGCGTCTCAACGAGGCGAACAGCCGAGGCTCGATGTTCGGCCTGGCCCTCATCCGGCTCGGGGAGCGTCGACGCGAGAGGTAGACCCGATCTTGCAGCGTGCGTCCTCGTACCACTTTCTGTACCACTTGGCCGGTGGAGTCCGGTGGTACAGACGGACACCGGTGGACGTGCTGTACGCACGAATCGGGTGTCTGCGCACGGCTCGCGGGCAACTCTTGATCACTAGGTTGGGGGTTCGCGAATCCCCCCGGCTCACCACGATCAAGCCCGGATCGGGAATGTCCCTGTCGCGCGGCTGAGGCGCCGGCGGTCGGACCCGCGTCATCCATTCCGACGAGGCCGCAACGGTCAGTCCAGCGGCCCGGTGCGGGACCACTCGCGGTACCGCAGCATGGCCGGCGCGGCGCAGACTCTCCATGACGTCAAGACTGGGGGTCCCGACCATGCCGACCGACGAAGTCATCCACCTCGCTCGCCAGCTCCGCCGCGCCCGCCGGACCCTCGCGGCGGACTCGCCCTACGGCCCGGCCTGGGCGGCGACTCGCGAGTGGGTCGACGAGCTCGAGGATCGAGCGCGGGCCATGGGCATCGATCCCGACCAGGTCGCCCAGCTTCGACGCGCCGCCGCCTGACACTCGACTGGCCCGCGATCACGCGTCCTTGAACGTCGTCTCCTTGACCAGCCGGCCCGAACGCGCATAGGTTCGCCAGATGCCGACCTGCCGGCCGCGGTCGAAGGTGCCCGAGCGCATGAGGCTGCCATCCAGGCGGAACCACTCCCAGGCTCCGTGCAGCGCGCCGTCGAGGCGATAGCCGCGCTCCTTGACGGTGCCGCTCGAGTAATGGGTGGTCTCCAGGACGGGTTCCGATCGCTCGCCCATGGGCCGAGTATCGCATCCGGCCAGGGCGATATTCGGACGATCGTGCCGATCCGCTGCAGCGGATAAGGCTGCAGCCCGATGTCGAGTCGGCCGCCTTAGGGCCACGGTCCACCTCAACGCCGGCGCTCGCCCGGCGACTCACGAGGCGACGATGGACCCCACGCTCCTTCGGGACGAGTTCGACACGGCTGCGACGACGATCGTGGAGGCGGCGTGGACTGAGCACGGCCCCGGCCTCAACGCATATCTCATCTCCCTCACCCGCGATCCGGCGACGGCCGAGGACATCGCCCAGGAAGCGTTCCTGCGGCTCACCCGAGAGGTCGGCGACGGGCGCACGCCCGACAACATCGGCGGCTGGCTCCATCGCGTCGCGACGAACGTGGCGATGAGTCGCGCCCGCCACAACCAGGTCGTCGATCGCTATGCGCCGAGCCTCTTCGATCGGCGCGTCGGTGTGTCGCCCGAGGACGAGGTCCTCCGCCGAGAGCGCGATTCGCTCATCCGCGAGGCCCTCGCCGGACTCTCGGTGACGGATCGGGCGGCGGTCGTGATGGCCGCCGAGGGCTATCGCGGTCCGGAGATCGCGCGGGCGCTGGCCCGGACGCAGGCCGCGACTCGAACCCTCCTGTGTCGCGCCCGGACGCGCCTCCGCGGCTCGCTCACGCTCGCCGAGGTCAGCGCCTGACGGACGGCCTCGAGCGGACCCTCGGCCGGACCCGCCGATCGGGCGGGTATCATCGGGCCGTGGTCGATGTTGCCGCGGCACCCGCGTTCGTCGGTCGGGCCGTGGAGCTCGAACGGCTCGAGGCGATCTTCGCCCGGGTCGCGTCCGGGACCCCGGCCATCGCGCTCGTGGGCGGCGAGGCCGGGATCGGCAAGACCCGGCTCGTCGCTGAATTCGCCCGGCGCATCCGGACCCGAGGCGCCCGGGTCCTCACCGGCGAGTGCCTCCGGATCGGCGACGGCGGCCTCCCGTTCGCGCCGTTCGTGGCGGCGCTCCGTGAGCTCGTCCGGGGCGTCCAGCCGGCAGAGCTGCCCGCCCTCGTCGGGCCCGGCCGAAGCCGCCTCGCGCGGCTCGTGCCGGAGCTCGACGGCCCCGGCATCCCGGATGCCCACGGCCTGGATTCGCGGCGCCGCGCCCGAGCCCAGCTCTTCGAGGCCGTGCTCGACGCCCTGGAGCGAGTCGCCCGGCACGGTCCTCTCGTGCTCATCATCGAGGACCTCCAGTGGGCTGACCAGTCGTCGCTCGACCTGCTCTCGTACCTCGCCCGGGTGCTCCGCGAGGGCCCGATCCTCATCGCCGCGACCGTCCGCAGCGACGAGGTCCGCGACCGGCGCCCACTGCTCGTCCAACTCGCCGAGCTCGAGCGGATGGACCAGGTGGAGCGGATCGAGCTCGGGCCCTTCGCCCGCCGGGACATCGACGAGATGGTCGGCCGGCTGGACTCGGGCGAGGAGAAGGACGAGCTCGTCGACGCGCTCCTCGAGCGGACCGACGGCAACCCCTTCTTCGTCGAGCAGCTCCTCGACGCCCGACGCGAGGCGGCCGCAGCGGCGACCGGCGCGACGTCCGGCGCCGCTGATGGCGCCACGAGGAACGGATTCGGGGTGGACGATCCCACGACGCTCGACCTCCCGCCTCGCCTCCGCGATGTCCTCCTGGCCCGCGTGGCGGGCCTCTCGGCGCCCGCCCGCGAGGTCCTGCGAGCCGCCGCGGCCGCCGGACGCCTCGTCGATGACGAGCTCCTGGCCGCCGTCGTCGAGCGGCCGCCGCGCGAGATCCGCGATGCGTTGCGCGAGGCCGTGGCGCGCCGGATCCTCGTGGCCGTCGACGACCCGGATGAGCGCGACCCGGACGTCGCCGACCGACCCGTGGCCCACGCCTTCCGCCACGAGCTCATCCGGGAAGTGGTGCTCGGCGAGCTCTTCGCGGGCGAGCGCCAGCGGCTGCACGCGGGGTTCGCGGCCGCCCTCACCGCGCGGGCGGCCGACGGAGCCGCGACCGGCGCCGATCCGCCCGATCCGGCCGAGCTTGCGTATCACTGGGACGCGGCGCACGACTGGCCGCGGGCACTCCGGGCATCCGTCGAGGCGGGCTTCGCCGCTGAGCATGCCTGCGCGTTCGCGGAGGCCTATCGCCACGACGAGCGGGCACTCGAGCTGTGGGATCGCGTCGCCGGGGCCGACCACCTCATCCTGGGCGACCGGGCGACCCTCCTCGAACGGACCGCCGAGATGGCCCTGCTCGTCGGCGACCAGGGTCGCGCGGTCGAGCTCGGACGTGCCGCGATCGCCGCGGTCCCGGTCGCCGGCAACGACGTCCGACGGGCGCTCCTGAACGAGCGGCTGCGCTGGTTCCTCTGGGAGGCCGGCGACCGGGCGGCCGCCGAGGCCGCGCTGAGCGAAGCGGCGAGGCTCACGACCGACGGCCCACCCACCGCCAGCAGGGCCCGGGTCCATGCGCATCGGGCGGCGCTCGACATGGCGGCCGGTCGTTACGCCTCGTCCCGAGACGCGGCGGAGGTCGCCCTCGACGAGGCGCGGGCGACGGGTGCCCGGGCGGAGGAGGCGCTCGCCCTCGGCGTGCTCGGTTGGGACCTCGCGATGCTCGGTGACGTCGATGCCGGGATCGCCCACCTCGAGGCGGCCCGGACCATCGCGGCCGATGTCGACAACATCGAGGGCGTGGCCCTCGGCTGGACGACGCTCGCCGCGCTCCAGGAACGCGTCGGCCGGGCCGCTGCGTCCGTCGCCTCGGCGCGAGCGGGTGTGGCGGATGCGGGGAAGCTCGGGGTCCTGCGCACGTACGGTGGCCGGCTGCGGGCGACGGAGGCCGCCGCCTTGTTCGCCCTCGGTCGCTGGGACGAGGCCGAGCGGGCGGTCGTAGCCGGGCTCGACGCGCGACCCACCGGCCGCGCCGAGATCGCCCTCCTCGTGGAAGCGGCCCGGCTCGACACGGGACGAGGCCGGTTCGCGGAGGCCGCCCGCCGGCTCGACGCCGCCAGGGCCGCCGACGACGCCACCGGCGGGACCGACGACCGTCCGGCCATCCTGGCGGCCATCGCCGAGCTGGGGACGTGGCGCGGGACGGCGGGGGATGTCGCGGCCGCCGCCGACGAGGGTGCCCGGATCGCCGACCGGAACGTGTCGGACCCTGTCCTCGGGGTCCTGCTCGCCCTGGCGGTCCGGGCCGAGGCGGACGTGGCCACGCGGGCCCGCGCCCGCCGCGATGCCCCGGCGGGTGTCGAAGCGGTGCGCGTCGCCACGGCCCGTCTCGC
>DASVIK010000366.1:0-2258 GCA_036382135.1 Candidatus Limnocylindrales bacterium
TGCCGCAGCCGCGGCCTCGATCCCGGTCAACCGATCGTTGAGCTGCGCGAACCCGGCGCTGATCTCCTCGCGGAACTGGTACATGGGGGAGCCGAGCCGGGTGGGGTCGATGAGCCGGGCGAGCTTGGACGCGTCGCCGTCGAAATACGTCCCGAGCAGCAGCCCGATCCGACCGATCGCGCTGTCGCGCTTCGTCTCGTCGAACAGGTCGGCGACGAAGACGCGCAGCTGGCCGCGGTCGCCCAGGAACTTCTCGAGCGTGCGCGGGAGGCGGCCGTCGCCGTCGGCGAAGTTCGTCCGGAGCGTCTGCTCGAGCGCGGCGGCCGCCCGCTCGTTCGTCGCCTGGCTCTGCTGGAGGAGGGTCTCGAATTCGCGACGGACCACGTCGACGTTGACCGTCACGCCGGCGTCCTGGAGCGCCACGAGCCCGATCTTGAGGGCGCGTTCGACGAGCGCCGGGCGGTCGTCCATCGGCCGGTCCGCGACGAACGCGGCCAGGCCCGGATCCACGAGGGTCAGGCGGTCGATCACGATCCGGCCACCCTCGGTCCGGACGGTCGTCGCCGGCAGCACGGTCGGCGTCGGGAGGGAGACGATGCGGGCTTCCATGACGTCATCTTCGACCGGCCGCGTGACACCTTGGCTGTCACGACCGAAGCCGCCGGGACGGGAACCGCCGCCGGGCGACCGATACGGCCCCGAAACCCGTTCTCAGACGCGACCGACCCCGCGGCGTCCAGGGACTACGGGGTGAGGTCGATGATGCCCTTCATCCCGGCCTCGTAGTGGCCGGGCTCGTGGCAAGCGAACGCATACGGGCCGACACCGCCGAAGGTGTACGTCATGAAGTCGATGTGAAACGGCTCGATCTTGTCGGCCTCGACGACGATCTGGCCGTCAGCCTGGTCCAGGGCGACCCGCGCGGCCGGCCCGACCTGGAACTCGTGGGTCAGGGTGGAGCCGACATTCGGGAGCACGAACAGGATCGTTTCGCCCGGGGTGACAGAAACTTCGGTCGGCACGAACTCGAGGTGATCGTCCATGCGGATGACGATCATCCGCGGGTGCGCGACGGTCCCGATCCACGGGGCAGTGGGGACGATGTTCACGAAGCCGAACATCCCGTTCTCGAAATGACCCGGCGCGTGACAGGCGAAGGCGTACGGCCCGGTCCCCGAGAACGTGACCGTGAGCGACTTCGTCGTGCCGGGGGTGATCCCCGCCACCTCGGGCGTGCTCGGCAGGTCGTCGAAGACGTCCTTCATCGGTCCGACCTTGAACTCGTGCTCGGCTTTCCCTGAATTCGTGATCCGGAACGTGATCGTCTCGCCCTGCTGGACGGCGACGACCGTCGGATCGAAGAGCAGCAGGTCGGTCACCGCGATCTTGATGAGGCGCGGCTTTGCTTTCGTGCCGGCGACAAAACCAGGGTCACCCGGGTCTGGCGGGCCCGGTGGCAGCGGAGTCGCACTTGGCACGGACCCCGGCGACGGCGAGGGGGCCGGACTCGCGCTTGAGGCAGGCGTCGTCGCCGGCGAGACCAAGGGCGACGGAGGCGCGGACGGCGACGACGGAGATGCCGACAGGGACGATGGAGACGCCGACGGGGACGACGGAGACACGGACGGGGACGAGGACGAGGACGCCACCGCGCCGGGGCTCGACGCCAGCGGGAACGTCCAGCCGGGCGCTGTCCCGGCCGTGCAGGCGGCGAGGGTGACGGCCAGAGCCACACCGACGAGACGGAGGCTCCGAGACTGGATGCGACGCCCCATGGCAGCTTCTCCGGGAGGACTCACGGCTGTTGGTGGGCCGATGATCCCGGTTGTGTCAGGACTCGGGGCGCCCAGGCATCGACACTACAGCGCGGGTCGCATCGACACAACCGGGAAAAGCCCGCTCCTTGCGATCGACCTACGACGTGAACTGGTTGGCCAGGCGTGCGACGAGCGCCTCCGCCGTTCGGCGGGCGACAAGGTGCAGGAGGGCCTGGTCCAGGAGGAGCCCGAGCGTCCCGAGGGGCGGCGCGTAGCGACCGTCGAGAACGATGTCGGTAGCCGAGATGGTGAGCTGGCCGGCGAACACCGGGAACAACGGAGCGAACGTCGCCGATCGCCAGGCGATCTCGAGGAGCAGCACGTCGCCGACGAGTCGAGCCGGCCCAAGGTCGATGAACGCGGCCTTCCGCACGGGTCCCGACGAACTGGCATCGAGGATCGGAAGGTCGAGGTCGGCCGCGACGCGCCGCAGCTGCGGCG
>DASVIK010000367.1:0-3733 GCA_036382135.1 Candidatus Limnocylindrales bacterium
CTCCATCGGCAGCCATGCCCACGGCACCAGCGCGCCCTCGCGCAGGCTCTTGGCCGTGTCCGACACGAGCCGATCCGGATCGATCTCCAGCCGCGTCCCCAGGCCCGTGCATGCGGGACACGCGCCGTGGGGCGAGTTGAAGCTGAAGTTGCGCGGCTCGAGCTCGTCCATCGTGAACCCGTCGTACGGGCAGGTGAACCGCTCGGAATAGCGCCGTTCCTCGAACTGGGCCTCCTCGCCCTCGCGGGGCATGGGCGCGATGACGACGATCCCCTCGCCGAGCCGGAGCGCGGTCTCGACGCTGTCGGCCAGGCGAGTGGCGTCGGGGTCCGGCACCGGGACGCCGGCCGCATCGAGCGGGCGACCGGTCGCCGGGTCGCGCGGCGCGTCCTTGGGCGCCTCCGCGTGGCGGACGACGTAGCGGTCGACGACGACCTCGATCGTGTGGCGCTTGTACTTGTCGAGCGGCCGGGTATCGGCCAGGTCCATCGTTTCGCCATCGACCCGGACACGGACGAAGCCCTGCCGGCGGGCCCCCTCGAATACCCGGTCGCCCTCGGTTTTGCGGTCCTTGATGAGCGGGCCCAGGACGACGAGCCGAGTCCCCTCGGGCAGCGCGAGGACCTGGTCGACGATCTGCTGGACGGTCTGGCGCTCGATCTCGTGGCCGTTCGGGCAATACGGATGCCCGATGCGGGCGAAGAGGAGCCGGAGGTGGTCGTAGATCTCGGTGACGGTCCCGACGGTGGAGCGTGGGTTGCGCGAGGCGCCCTTCTGGTCGATCGAGATCGCCGGCGACAGGCCGTCGATCTGGTCGACGTCGGGCTTCTCCATCTGGCCGAGGAACTGGCGGGCGTAGGCGCTCAGGCTCTCGACGTAGCGGCGCTGCCCCTCGGCGTAGATCGTGTCGAAGGCAAGGCTCGACTTGCCGCTCCCCGACAACCCGGTGATGACGACGAGCCGGTCGCGCGGGAACGCGACGGTGACGTCCTTGAGGTTGTGTTCGCGGGCACCACGAACGAGGATCCTGTCCTGCGGCATCGTCCGCCCAGTCTACTCGAACCGGTTGGAACAGAACAAGTGTTCGTGTTGGGTCAGTCGACCGCCGCGCCGCGAGCGAGGCGTTCGTCTGTGAGGCCGGCCCGCAGCCGCGCCAGGACCTCCGGGCCCGTGACGCCGTCCGGGGCGAGGCGGTCGAGACCAAGGAGCGCGGAGCCCAGGACCGGAGGACGGTCGAGCACGATGATCCGGGCCCGTCGAGCGACCGCCCTGATACGGCCCTCCACCCGGGCGATGAGGCGCGGGTCGCGCGATCGGACGAGCCCCCCGGCGAGGACGACCTCCACGTCGCGGCGGACCGCGCCAGTGCGGCGGATGGCGGCGATCGCCAGAGCCGCGATCTCGTCGCCGAGCCGCTCGACGATGGCGAGGGCGACGGCGTCCCCGCCGGCGGCGGCCGCGTACACGACCGGCGGCAGCTCGCGGATGCGATCCTCGCGGATCCGATGGCGGTACAGCGCGTCCGTGAGGTCCGCGGGGCGGCGGAGGCCGAAGTGGGCGGGCACGAGCCGCTCGAGCGCGGTTCGTGGGCCGCGACCGTCCCGGCCCCGCGCCGCGGCGCTCAAGGCGTGCCAGCCGACGCCCTCGTAGTCGCCCGAGATCTCGCCGAGGCCGCCGAAGCGGGCGATCCGGCCGGTCGGGCCCACGCCCGCCCCGTTCAGGCCGGCGCCCGCCACGACCGCGACGCCCCACCCGGCAGTGGCGCCGGCGCGCAGGATCGCGAAGGCGTCGTTGCGGAGGATGAGCTCGGAGGCAAGCCCGGCCTGGCCGAGGGCGCGCAGGAGGCGTCGATCGTCACGCGGAGTGTCGAGGCCGGCCATGCAGAAGGCGCCGATCGGCACGATGGTCTCGTGGCCACCGGCCCGGACGCCCGCCTGCCCGGCCGCGTCCGCGGCCAGTCGGCGGAGGGTCTCGATCGCCCGGTCGAAGCCGACGGCCTGGTGCGATCCGCTGGGGCCCCGGACGGCGCCGAGGACCGTCCCGTCGGCGGCCACGAGCGCGAGATCCGTCTTGGAGTTGCCGACATCGACCGCCAGGACGGAGGGTGCGGAAGGCGCGGACGGGATGGGCGAACCGCGCGTCATGGGACCGCGAGGGCCCAGCGCTCGGCCGGTAGCTCCGCGATCGTCACGAACTCCGCGCCCTTGGCCCGCAGGCCGTCGACGATCGCCGGCAGCGCGTCGAGCGTCTGCGGCGGCCAGGTATGGAACAGGACGATCGCCCCGTCGGCGGCGGCGGCCACGGCCGCGAGCGCGTCGGCCGCGATGGCCGCGCCGGTCCGGTCGGGGTCCCAATCGTCGAGGACGACGTCCGAGGGGACCTCGCGATAGCCGAGCCCGGCCAGGATGCCGAGGATGCGCGGATCCTCCGCGCCGGCGAAGAAGGGGCACCGGAACCACGGCCGCGGGTCGACCCCGACGATGGCGCGGATGGCGTCCTCGGCGTCCCGGACGTCCGTGGCCACGCCGCCATCCGAGAGGAGCGGCATCCGTGCGTGATAGAAGGAGTGGCTGCCGACGAGGTGCCCCTCGCGGCCGATCCGGCGCGCCGTGTGCGGGAACGCCTCGACCCAGCGGCCCTGCAGGAAGAACGTCGCCCGGACCGTGCGATCCCGGAGGAGATCCAGGATCCCCTCCTGGACGCCGGGCCGGTGGGGCCGATCGGGATGCTCCGCATCGAACGTCAGCGCGACGCGCATCCCCTTGACCTCCCTCGACCAGAGCGCCGCACGCCAGGGGTGGAACGCACCCCCGTTGTTGCTATAGTTATAAGCAAGATGGGTCGTTGGCGCCCCAGTGTCAAGGCGCCGGCCGAGCTGGGTGCACGGGAGGTTGGTCGGACCGTGGACGAGCGGCGAGCGAGGGGTGGCGGCGACCGATGGGCGTGAAGATCGCCGTCGTCGGCGGCGGCAGCACGTACACCCCGGAGCTCGTCGAGGGGTTCGCGACCCGCGAGGAGCGCCTGGGCGTCGACGAGCTCGTCCTGCTCGACATCGACACCGAGCGGCTCGACATCGTCGGGGGCCTGGCCCGCCGGATGCTCGACCATCGCGGCTGGGGTGGACGCCTCGTGACGACGACGGACCGGGACGCCGCGATCGACGGCGCGGATTTCGTCGTGGTCCAGCTCCGGGTCGGCGGCCAGGCAGCGCGACTGCGCGACGAGACGACGCCGCTCCGGTTCGGCTGCGTCGGCCAGGAGACGACCGGCCCCGGGGGTTTCGCCAAGGCGCTCCGGACCGTCCCGGTCGTCCTCGACCTCGCCGAGCTCGTGGAGCGTCGGGCTGCCAGCGACGCCTGGATCGTGGACTTCACGAACCCGGTCGGGATCGTCACCCAGGCCCTCCTCGATGCCGGGCACCGGGCGATCGGGCTGTGCAATGTGGCGATCGGCTTCCAGCGCCGGTTCGCCAAGCGCTTCGGCGTCGATCCGTCGCGGGTCCAGCTCGAGCACGTCGGGCTCAACCACCTGACGTGGGAGCGGGCGATCTTCGTGGATGGGGTGGACCGCCTGCCGGAGATGCTCGAGACGGCCGCCGAGGAGCTCGCCGACGAGACCGGCCTGCCGGCCGAGCTCATCCTCGCCCAGCGCGCGGTGCCGTCCTATTACCTCGCGTACTACTACCTCACGTCCGACAAGGTCGAGGCGCAGGGCAGCGGCAAGACCCGCGCCG
>DASVIK010000368.1:0-5589 GCA_036382135.1 Candidatus Limnocylindrales bacterium
TGTGGCTCATGACGACCGGCCCGGCGGTCCTCGTCCCGGCACGACGCGACGGCGGGCCCAAGGCTCGACCGCTCACCGACGGACCGCTGATCCGCGCACGCGGGCCGGAGGGCCTGCCGGCACCGCGGTCCGCCGCCGCCGGGACGCGGGCGACCGAGGCGCAGCAGTCCAGCATCGCCTCGGGCCTGCACGAAACGGCAGCACCGGGGGCGGTCTCGGCGGCGCTGGAGCCACGGCCGGTAGGCAGCCAGGATCGCCGCCACAGCGTCCGGCGGACCGTGCGCACGCGCCGGTTCTGGGCGCTGTTCGTCGGGGCGACGGCCATCGGGGCGTTCGACGAGGGCGTCCTCCAGGCGTTCCTGCCGAATGCCATCCGGGCAGGCATCGGGGCCGAGACCGCGGCGGTCGCGCTCGGGCTCCAGTCGGTGGCCTACGTCGTCGGCCAGGTCCTCGGCGGGTGGCTGTCGGACCGGATCGGCCGGCGGACCGTCGGGATCGCCGCGGCCGCTGTCGTCGCGCTCGGCGTCGTGGCGGCGATCGGCCTCGCCCAGGTCTCGCCGGTACTCGCGATCGCCGGCATCATGGCCCACGGCGTCGGCACCGGCGCCACGATCGCGGTCCGCTCGGCGGCGTTCCACGACGTGTTCGGTGGGGCGAACTTCGGGACGATCTTCGGGCTCCTCGGCGTGGCCTATCCGATCGGCGGGACGGTCGCGGTGTACGTCGGGGCGATCGGGGTCGACCGGCTCGGGTCGTACCTGCTCATCGTCCCCGTCCTCGGCGTGGCCGCCGCGATCTGGGCCGGCGCGCTGTGGGTCGCGGGCCCACGACGGCCAAAGGTGCACGGCCGACTTCCGAGCGCCTGAGGGGTCATCCGACGCCCTTCAGGTCGAGGACCCGGCCCCAGTGGAGGGCCCGAACGGCGACGAGGACCCCGAACGCGGCGATGACGAGGATCGCCGCGGCGGCGACCGACCCGTCGAGATCGCCGCCCTGGAACTCGCCGTAGACGACGAGCGGCAATGTCGCCGTCCGCCCCTCGACGTTGCCGGCGAACATGATCGTCGCCCCGAACTCCCCGAGCGAGCGGGCCCAGCTCATGACCAGCCCGGCGGCGAGTGCGGTGCCGGCCAGCGGGACGGTGATGCGCCGGAAGAGCTGGAGCTCCGAGGCGCCGTCGACGCGAGCGGCGTCCTCGAGGTCGTGGTCGACGCTCGCGATGCCCGCCCGCGCGGACCGGACGAAGAACGGCGCCGAGACGAAGGTCTGGGCCAGGATGACGGCGAGGGTCGTGAACGGGATCTCGAGGCCCATCGCGTCGAGTGCGCCGCCGAGGAAGCCCTTCCGGCCGAGGAGCAGGAGGAGGGCCAGGCCGGCCACGGACGGCGGCAGGACGATAGGCAGGTCGATGATCGCCTCGACCCAGCCCGAACCGCGGAATCGATGCCGGGCCAGGATGATGGCCAGCGGCAGCCCGAAGGCCACCGTGATCACGAGGCTGATCGCCGTCGTCGCGAGGCTCAGGGCCAGCGCGTCGAGGACGACCTTCGCGGTCAGCGCGCGAGCGAGCGATCCATCGAGGAGCGCGCGCCCGACGAGAACGACGACCGGCAGGCCGAGGAACAGGCCCGCCAGGCACGCCAGGCCGATGAGCGAACGATCGCCCCAGCCCCCTCCGGCCCGCGGCGCGCGGACCTGCGGCAGCGCCTCGATCGGTACGGCAGCAGCCATCCGCGTGTTCGTCCGCCGCTCAGGAGGGCGGCAGGAACCCGAAGGTGGCCAGGATCGCCTGCCCGTCCGGTCCGGCGAACCAGGTCAGGAACGCCGTGGCCGGAGTCGCGTTCGGGGAAGCCTTCACGACGACGCCGGAGTACGTCGCCGGCACGTTGGCCGCATCGGGGACCGCGATCGTCGTGACCTTGGTCGAGGTCTTCGCGTCGGTCACGTAGACGATCCCGGCATCGCCCTCGCCGAGCTCGATCTTCGATACCACCGCGGCGACGTTGTCTTCCTTGGACACGATGTTGAGCGCGTAGCGCGACGCGAACTGGTCCGGGTAGCCCGCCTGCGCGGTGAGGTTCGCGACCAGCTGGGTCGCGTACTTCGTGATCGGCACGCTGTCGCCGGCCGCGACGATCTTGACGCCCGGCTGCGCCAGGTCGACCGGCGTCCTGATGCCGGCCGGGTTCGACGTCGGGACGATGACCGTGAGGAGGTTTCCGGCGAACTTCGTGAGGCCGCCCGACGCGAGCCCCTTGTCGACGAGCTTCTGCGGGTTCGTCGTGTCGGCCGACAGGAACACGTCGGCCGGAGCGCCCTGTTCGATCTTGGTCTCGAGCGCCGACGACGAGTCCGTCGAGATCGTGAGCGTCGTCCCCGGGTTCGCCGCCTCGTACGCGGCCTTCACCTTGGCGAGGGCCGCCTTGAGCGAAGCCGCGCCGTAGATCGTCAGGCTCCCGGCCGGGGCGCTGGCGGGCGCGGAACTGGGTGCCGCTGCGCTTGGGGCAGCCGCGCTTGGCGAGGCCGTGGCGGTGCTGGAGCAGGCAGCCAGGGCGAGGCCGACGACGACGAGCGCCGCGGCGACCCGGGGCCTCACGAGCGGTGCTCCTTCGCTGACGGGATCTCGACGATCACGTTCGTGGCCTTCACGACGCACACGGCCTCATCGCCGACCTTGAGGTCGAGCTCGTCCACCGCTTCGGCGGTCATCAGGCTCACGAGCCGATGCGGACCGGCCATGACCTCCACGACGGCCGCGACCCCGTCGCGTTCGATGCGGGTCACGATCCCCGGGAAGCGATTGCGCGCCGACTGGGCCACGATCGGCCGGTCCACCGCGTCGCGACGGCGCTCGCGGAGGAGCCGCGACACCTCGGCGACCGAGACGAGGCGCTGCCCGCCCGCCGAGCGCGTCAGCTGGAGCCGCCCCTCGACCTCCCAGCGGCGCAGCGTCTCGACCGTCACGCCGAGCATCTCCGCCGCCTGGCCCACCCGCAGCGGCGCGACCTCCTCGGCGGCGGCGGCCGGATCGATGGCAGCACCCACGATCTGCCGTTCGTCTGTCGCCATACCACGGGATTATCGGCAGAATAACGATAGATGTCTAGATATGTGGTCGTACCAGCGGCCGTCGTCTCGCGGGGTGGCCAGATTCTCGCCACGACACCACCAGGCCGTGCCCGGCGTCGTTTCAGCGGCTCACGGCCTGCGTCGATCCGCCGATCCGTGCTCAGCCATGCTTCGTTCTGGCCGTGAAGCGCGGCTCGAGCGCCGAGGATCCCGTCCCCGCATGGCCCGGTGGTGCGCACGCGACCATCTGGCCACCTGCCGGCGAGTCGGTCCCGCGGCGCGGGTCTCCAGCGGGTGACCCCCGCGACGCCGACGCGCTCAGGCGTGGCTGAAGAAGAGCTGGAGCTCCATCGTCCCGTTGTCGTCGACCGAGAGGACCTTGAACGACGACGGCTTCTCGATCGAGTAGTCGGCGAACGCGATCGGCAGCGAGCCGGTGACGACGATGACCGAGCCCGACAGCTTCGCCTTGAGGGCGATCTGGACGTCCTTCGTCACGCCGTGGAGCGTCAGCTTGCCGCTCGCGGTGACGTCGATCTCCTTGCCATCGGTCGGGACGGACCCCAGGTCGATCGGCGAGGACAGGGCGAACGTCGCGGTCGGGAACTGGCCCGTCTGGATGGCCTGATCGCGCAGGCGTCCGTCGCGCTGGTTGTCGTTGCTCCGGAGCGCGGTGAGATCGGCCGTGATCGTAACGGCCGTGACCCTGGTTCCCGCGATCGTGAGCGACCCGGACACCTTCGGGGTCCGGCCCACGGCGATGTTCGCGCCGATGCCGGCGAGCTGCTCCTGGACCCGGTAGCCGACGAAGTTGCCGGACGTGTCGCTCACGTCGGTGAACGTCCCGATCGAGGTATCGACGTTCCATGTCCCCTCGATGCCGCCGGATCCGAGCGGCTTGACCGTGGCTCCGGCCGCCGCGGTGGGCACGGGCGGCAGGGTGGCATCCGCGACCGCGGCCGGCCCGCCCGGTCGCAGGAACAGGTACCAGATCCCGTACCCGCCCCCGATCAGGACGGCGATCGCCACGGCGACCGCGACGTACACGAGCGGCCCGCGTCGTGACGTGGCGGGTGGGGCGGGTCGTCGGTCCATGGTGTCGGTCTCCTCGGTGGCGGCGGGACGATCCGCCCGGGCGCGGGGGGAAGGCTCAGGCGACCTGGAGCCCGATGGGGAACGTCGCGGTGTAGCCGGCGGTCGGATCGCCCGAGACGTCGAGCAGGAGCTGGTCCCCGCCCGTCGCATAGATGCCGTCGCCGTCGTTGCGCAGCGTCCGCACGCCCTTCTGGGCATATGGCTGGGCCGCGTGGACCGTGTCGGTCAGAGTGTCGTCGAAGTACAGCTGGGACGTGAATTCGAGGCCCGTCGACGCCGCGGCATCGGAGCGGATCTTGAAATGGACGTGGACGGTCCGGCCCTGGTACCAGCCCGGGTAGATCGTGGTGAACGTCGCGAGCCCGGTCGCATCGGTCACCTGGTAGCCGCGCAGGAACTTCCTGCCGGTCGTCTGGAACCCCGGATCCTGGACGTCCGAGTAGACGCCGAGGGCGTCGCAGTGCCAGACGTCCACGAGCAGGCCGGCGAACGGGCCGCAGCTGTTGCCGGTCACCCTGGACGCGGCGAAGGTGATCTTGAGGCTGGCGCCCTCCCTCACCGACCCGTCCGACGGATCCGACCGGATATCCGAGCGAAGGAGCTTCTCCTCGACGAAGTACGGACCCTCCGTCTCGGCCGGCCGGACCACGCAGGCGGGGAGTGCCGATGCGGCGACGATCGCCGTGGCGGTCGCAAGGCCGGCGGCCGTGGCGCCGGCACCGGCCGTGGTGCTCGCGGCGGCGGCCGACGACGCCGCGGTGCCGGGTCCGCAGGCCGCCAGGGTGACTGCCGTGCCCGCGGCGCCGAAGAGGGCGAGGATCTCACGGCGGGTGAGCACCCGCCCGACTGGGGCGTCGTCCTGGTCGATGTCCATGTGCGTCGCTCCTGCGTCCCGGGATGCGTGGCCTCGGATGGTGCGATCCCCGTGCCGAAGGTCAGCCACCGGCCGTCACCGGCGCCGTGGCCGCGGCGGACATGTCATAGAGCGTGCCGGCGCTGCCACCGTAGTCGACGACCGTGCCGACCGAGGCGACCCAGGCGCCGATCTCGGTCGCACTCGACCCGCTCGAACCGGGACCGCCCGCCCCGCCCCCGCTTCCGAGAAGCACGAAGCGGAGCTGGCCGGAGGCGACGTAGGCCTTGAGCTCGTCGAGGGTGGGTGTGGGGGCGCCCCCCGAGAAGCCACCCATCGCCATGACGGGCTGGCCGCTCGCGAGCTCGATCGAGGCCGCGCCATTCGCCGACCACGTCGCGACGATCCAGGTCGCCCCTCCGCGGTTCGCGACGAGGTACGAGACCAGCGCGGAGTCGGAGGCGCCGCCGCCACCGGCGTTGCCGCCGAGGCCGGCTCCCCCGCCGGGCAGCGTGCCGGTCGGAGCGCCGCGACCGAAGGGGCCGCCGAGACCTTGGGATCCCGCCGACGGT
>DASVIK010000369.1:0-4488 GCA_036382135.1 Candidatus Limnocylindrales bacterium
CGCGCCGACCGCGGTGTCGTCGCGGTTGACGACGACGATCGCGGCGGCGTGGGCCGCCTGGGCCAGGCGGCCCTTGTCCACGAACGGGCAGACACCACGCTGGACGACGACGATGGTGCCGGCCACGACGCCGGAGAAGTCGGCCGCGTCGCAGCCGAGCTTGAGGGTTGACGGAGTGTCGGTGATCGCGTCGATCGTCGCGGTGAGAGGGAGCGTCGCCGCATTCATGTCGATGCCCGGGATGTCGCCCGAGGTGAGCGACACGATGGCGGCGGGGAAGGTCGGCAGCGCGTCGAGCGCCGCGGCCGAGATGACCCCGGTCGCCGCGGCCGGCGAGCCGTGGACGTACGCGTTAGGGCCGGAGTTGCCGGCCGAGGCCACCACGACGACGCCGGCCTTGACCGCGTTGTCGCTGGCGACCGAGGACGGATCGTCCGGGCTGGGCTCACCCAGCGGCGAGCCGAGGGACATGTTGATGACGTCGACGCCGGCCATGACGGCCGCGTTGATCGCGTCGACGGTCAGGTCGGTCGAGCCCTGGCAGCCGAAGACCTTGAACATGTAGATCGTGGCCTGCGGCGCGACGCCCGGGCCGACCTTCCACGAATGGCCGTTGACGGTGCTCGCGTTGTACGGCCCGGTGAACGTGGAGCCGTTCGCGAGGACGCCCTCGCCCGCGGCGGTGCCCGCCACGTGCGTGCCGTGGCCGATCCCGCCGTGGGCCGGGCCGCAGTCAAGCGGGTCGGGGTCCGGCGCGGGGACGGGCGAGCCGTTCTCGCCGGTCGCGTCGTAGCCGTCACCGGCGAAGTCGTAACCACCGGCGATCTTGGCGGTCGGGAAGCCACCGTCGGCCAGCGTCGTCGGGTTTGCCGCCGCATAGTCGGCCGGATTGCCCGAACCGCCGAAGTCGGCATGGTAGTAGTCGATGCCCGTGTCGATGATGCCGATCTTCACGCCGTGGCCGGTGACGCCATAGTCCTGCCAGACCTGCGGGGCCCCGATGTACGGCACGCTGTTGACGTTGTCGATACTGAAGATCTGGAGGGCGTGGACCGCCTTGACGCCGGGCAGGGCGGCGAGCTTGCTCACCGCGCGGAGGTTGAGTCGGACCTTGATGCCGTTGTACGCGTCCTGGTACTGACCGAGGACCCGGCCGCCGGCGGCCTTGATCCGGGCAAGCAGGGCGTTCTGGGTCGCCTTGATGGACTTGCGGATGGACGCCTTCTGGGCGGTCGTGTACGAGGCGCCGGCCGATCGCGCGGTGGCCTCACGGACGATCACGGGCGCCGCCGCCAGTTCCACCATGACGTTGCCGACCTTGTCGGTCAGCATCCCGGCATGCAGCCGGAAATCGATCTTGGGGACGGCGACCCGGGTCGCTCGTTGCGCCACGGGCGGCGCCTTGGCTGAGGTCGTGGCCGGGATCGCCGCGGCGACGATGAGCGCCGCGCCGAACGCGGCCGTAAGCAAGCGACGGTTCATGAGCCTCCCTTCCAGGCCGAAGCCTGGTCCTCCATGGTGGCGTGCCTGATCGCTCTGGACCCTGGGGTTTCGCACCGGCAAGCGGTGACGCCGGCCGGTGAAATGACGGCGCAGACCGGCGCTCCCGGCCGGTTGGCGGATGTGCTGTGGACGGTACTTGTCGTGTGCCGGTCCGGTCAATGTCGCGTTGACATCCACGTCGTCGGTCCGGGCGCTTCGGCGGTGCGCTTCGGCACCGATACGCCGTTCAGGGGGCGCCGGATGCGCGCCCGTCAGGCGAGGGCAGCGAGCTTGTCGACGAGTTCGCGCACGGCGCCGGCGGATCGGTCGAACGCGGCTTGCTCGTCGGCCGTCAACGCGACCTCGATGACGCGCTCCATGCCGCCCGCGCCGAGGACGACGGGCACGCCGACGAACAGGTCGCGGGTGCCGAACTCGCCATTGAGCAGGACGGCACAGGGCAGGACGCGCTTCCGGTCGAGCAGGATCGATTCGACCATCTCGAACACGGACGCCGCGGGTGCGTAGAACGCCGAGCCCGTCTTGAGGAGCGCCACGACCTCGGCCCCGCCGTTCGCCGTCCGCTCGCACAGGGCCTGGATGCGCTCGGGCGAGAGGAGCTCGGTGATCGGGATGCCGGCGACGGTGGAGTAGCGCGGCAGCGGCACCATCGTGTCGCCGTGCCCGCCGAGCACGAACGCGTGCGTGTCGCTCACGGAGACACCGAGCTCCTGGGCGATGAACGTCCGGAACCGTCCCGAGTCGAGGACGCCGGCCATGCCGATCACGCGCTCGCGCGGGAATCCGCTGGCCTGTATCGCGACGTGGCACATGGCGTCGAGCGGATTCGGGACGACGATGAGGATCGCCTTCGGCGATGCGGCGGCGGCCGCCGAGACGACGGCGCGGACGATACCGGCGTTCCTGGCCAGGAGGTCGTCGCGACTCATCCCCGGCTGCCGGGCGAGTCCGGACGTGACGACGACGATGTCACTCCCCGCCGTGTCGGCGTAGTCGTTCGTGCCCATGATGCGGGCGTCATGTCCGACGATCGGGGCCGCCTCGGCAAGGTCGAGTCCCTTGCCCTGCGGCAGGCCCTCCACGATGTCCACGAGGACGACGTCGGCGAGACCTGCCTCCGCGATCCGCTGCGCGACCGTGGCGCCCACGTTCCCGGCGCCGATGACCGTGACCTTGCTGCGGCCCATGGGCCTGCGCTCCTTCGGATGGCTGCCTGTCCGGGGCGGTTCTGGTCCCGGCATTCTAGCGAGGGTGTCGCCGGTGGCGGACCGGCCCGCCCGCCTGTCGCACTCGAACGTCCAGCACGGAGGATCTCGGCCCGGTGCGCGGGCTCGACCTTCGTCGGGGGCCGGGATGGTCATCCGTCGGTAGCGGCCGGATGGGCCGGCCGCGAGGCTCGACGAGCCAACACCTCGACCGCTCGGAGTCCCTCGACATGTATCGCATGGCCACCATCGGCCTCGCCCTCCTCATCCTCGGCATCCTCACCGGCGGCATCATCGCGCTCGTGGTCCTGGGCCTGGCCGGTTTCGCGTACGGCGTCCGCCGCCTCGATTCCGACATCCACGCATGGGATGGGATGGCGAGCGGGCCCGCCTCCGCCTGAGGTCTTCTGCCGGATCGGCCGCCGGCCGGCCGCGGGTGACTCTCGGCCGCGGGGTGACTCCCGGAGCGCGCGCCAGCAACGTCAGCTACGCGCGGCGAGCTCGCAGGAGGGCGTGATCGAAGGCCTCGAGGCTCTCCTCCGAGAAGAGCACGAAGTCGATCCGATCGATCGTCGTCGGGCCCGCGAACTGCTCGAGGGCGGCCGCCACGGCGACCGTCGCCGCCTCGGCGAGCGGGTAGCCGAAGATCCCGGTGCTGATCGCGGCGGCCGCGACCGTCCGGGCCCCCGCGTCGCCGGCGACCCGGAAGGCGCTGCGGTACGCCGATGCCAGGAGGGACGGCTCGCCGGATCGGCCGCCGAACCAGACCGGGCCCACCGCGTGGACGACCCAGTCCGCCGGAAGGTCCCCAGCGATCGAAAGGACCGCCTGACCGGTCGGGCAGCGGCGGTTCCGCCCGTAGCGCGCGACGAGGTCGGCCATGATGGCCGGGCCGCCGGCGCGATGGATGGCTCCGTCGACCCCGCCACCGCCCGCGAGGGCCTCGTTGGCGGCGTTCACGAGGGCGTCCGCCCGGACGCGGGTGATGTCGCCCCGTACCGTCCCGATCGTCCGGCCCCCGACTGTCAGGCTACTCATCGCACTCCAGGTGCCCAGCCGGCGGCGCGCCGTCTACCAGGCCGGCCGGCGGTCGACCACCGCGACTCAGGCGTCGACGCGCGGGCCCGCCGCTCGAACGTCGTCGGGCGCGCCGTCCTTGTAGGCCGCGAAGTTGTCCGCGAACATCCGGGCGAGGACCGCCGCCTGGCGATCGTAGGCAGCGCCGTCGAGCCAGGTCGAGCGCGGCTGGAGGAAGGAGGCCGGCACGTCGGGGCACGAGGTCGGGACCTCGACCCCGAAGATCGGGTCCGTGACGAAGGTCACGTCGTCGAGGGCGCCCCCGAGGGCGGCCCGGACCATCGAGCGAGTGTGATTGATGTTCATCCGCTCGCCGGTCCCGTACGGCCCACCCGTCCAGCCGGTGTTCACCAGCCAGGCCTGCGCCCCGTGGCGCTCCAGACGCTCGATGAGCATCGCGGCATATTCGCCCGGATGGCGGGGCATGAACGGGGCGCCGAAGCAGGCCGAGAACGTGGCCTTCGGCTCCTTCACCCCGATCTCCGTGCCGGCCAGCTTGGCCGTGTAGCCGCTGATGAAGTGGTACGCGGCCTGGGCATGGGACAACCGTGAGATGGGCGGCATGACCCCGAACGCGTCGGCCGTCAGGAGGACCACATTCGTTGGCTGGCCGGCCACCCCCGTGGGATCGGCGTTGCCGATGAATCCGAGCGGATAGGCGCCCCGCGTGTTCTCGGTGAACCGCTCCGAATCCAGGTCGAGC
>DASVIK010000370.1:0-2115 GCA_036382135.1 Candidatus Limnocylindrales bacterium
CGACATCGGCCGCCTCGCGCCCCCGGTCCGGACGGCGGCACGCGGGCTGTCGCGCCAGGTGATGGACCGCTGGGATCGCATCGTCCCCACGGCGGCGGACCTCGAAGGGCCCATCGGTCCGTCGTCCGCCGGGACCTGACCGGGGGCTTCAGCAGGGGCCTGAGCGGGGACCCGGACGGGCCCGACCGGCTCCCCGCGGCACCGGCCAGGATGGCCTCGCGACATACCTGTCGCGGTTTCCACTCAGTGGAAAACCGGCCTAGGCAGCCATCCGGGCCCGTGCTAGCGTGCGCCAACCTTCCGAGCCCTCGACCGGGGCGTCGTGCGCCGGCCGTGCGCTCGAAGACATCGGCTAGGGCCGGCGCCCGTGTGCGCCGGCGATGAGAGGAGTTCGATGACCGACCGTCCGCGTCCCGACGGGTCAGATATCGCCGCGCCCGGCACCTCACCCGTCGATGAGGCCAACCTCGCGTCGTCCCCGCGCCTGATCGACCGTATCGGGAGGAACGCCCTCACCCGGCGAGACATGCTGAGGGGTCTCGGCCTCGGGGCGGTGGGCGTGAGTGCCGCCACCCTGCTCGACGCCTGCAGCCCGGCCACCACCGCCGCGCCGCCCGCGGCCAGCGCCGTGCCCGCGACGAGCGCCGCGGCCAGCCCGTCGGTGGTCTCGTCCATCAGCGCCGCGCCGAGCTCGGCCGGCACGATCAAGATCGGCTTCGTCACCCCGCAGACCGGCCAGGTGGCCGGCTTCGCGTCGGGCGACGCCTTCATCGTCGACCGCATCCGCCAGTCCGACCCGTACACCAAGGGCTTCACCGTCGGCGGCAAGACGTACGCCGTCGAGATCGTGGTCAAGGACACCCAGTCCGACCCGAACCGCTCGGCGCAGGTGGCGAGCGACCTCATCCTCCAGGACAAGGTCGACCTCATCGTGACGACCTCCACGCCCGAGACGACCAACCCGGTCGCGACGGCCTGCGAGGCGAACGGCGTTCCGTGCCTGTCGACGGTCGTGCCCTGGGAGGCCTGGTTCTTCGGCCGCCAGGCCGATCCGACCAAGCCGGTCCCGTTCAAGTACACGACGATGTTCTTCTTCGGGCTCAACGAGTTCGCGGGCTGCTTCGTGCCGATGTGGAACCGCGTCCCGAACGACAAGAACGTCGCCCAGATGTATCCCAACGACGCGGACGGCGGCGCCTTCCGGGGCAACTTCACGCCGCTCGTCACGAAGGCCGGCTACAAGCCGATCGACGGCGGGGCATATCCGGACGGGACGACCGATTTCACCTCGATGATCTCGAAGTTCAAGTCGGAGAAGTGCGACATCTACTCGAACGTCCCGCTGCCGCCCGACTTCAACACGTTCTGGAAGCAGGCCGCCGCGCAGGGCTACAAGCCGAAGCTCGCCACGGTGGCCAAGGTCCTCCTGTTCCCGGCGGACACGGAGGCGCTCGGCGACCTCGTCAACAACATCGCCACCGACTGTTGGTGGGGCCCGTTCATGCCCTACAAGTCGTCCCTGTCCGGCGAGACGAGCAAGTCCCTCGCCGACGCCTACCAGACCGCGTCGGGCAAGCAGTGGCTCCAGACGCTCGGCTCGACGTACGCGCTCTTCGAGGTCGCCCAGGCGGCCTTCGGCGCGGTCGACGATCCGCACAACAAGGACGCCGTCGCGGCCGCCCTCGGCAAGGTCAGCTACAGCGGCATCTGCGGTCCGCTCGACTTCGCCAAGGGCCCGTTCCCGGGCATCGGCATCATCCAGCCGGTGGGAGTGCAGTGGCGCAAGGGCACGACCTATCCTTGGGAGATGGTGGTCGTCGACAACAGCCTCAACAAGGACGTGCCCGTCGGCGGGGATCTCCAGCCGACGAACGCCTGAACTTGGCCGTCCCGCTCCTCGAGCTCGACGGCGTCTCGAAACGGTTCGGACGAGTCTCCGTCGCCGAAGACCTCTCGCTCCGCGTCGGGCCCGGCGATGCCCTCGGCATCGTCGGGCCGAACGGTGCCGGCAAGACGAGCCTGTTCGGGATGATCTCGGGGGATCTCGCGCCGGACAGCGGTGAGGTCCGCCTCGACGGTCGCTCCGTGACCCGGCTCGACGCGTCGGTCCGCTGC
>DASVIK010000371.1:0-9360 GCA_036382135.1 Candidatus Limnocylindrales bacterium
CCGCGGCCGCGCGCGGCCGCTGGATCGTGCGCATCGGCTAGCACGTTCGGCTCAGCGATCCGGGCACACCGTGCGCCGCGCCACCGCGGCGCCTTCGCTCGGGAGTCGTGCCCCAAGGGATCAGTCCAGCTCGCCGCGAGCCTGGGCGGCCGCCCGCTCGATCGGCTCCCTCGACGCCTTCGGGCCGTAAGGGCCGCGCGCGACCGCACCGTCGACGGACAGCTCGTCCGCGGCGACCCGCCGCCCGAGATCGGCGACCGCATGGAGCTCCTCGAGCGAGCGCCCGACAAAGGCCCGGTCCGCGACCTCTCCATGGCCGGCCGCGACGGGCCCCGCCATGCCGAGGCCCAGGACCGCCTCGACGGTCGCGGGCCAGTCGAGCGGGAACCCGTCCCCGAAGTACGGCGGAGCGCCGTTCTCCAGGAGGTCGCCGGCGAACACCACCCCGACCGCCGGCACCGTCACGACGATGTCGTCGTCCGTGTGGCCGCGACCGAGGTAGCGGAGCTCGACGGCCCGCCCGCCCAGGTCGATCGTCGCCCGGCTGTCGAACGTCTGGACCGGCGGGGTCACGATGACCTCGCGCCACTCCTCGGCCGCCTTGGGAAGGTCCGCGATGAGCTCTGCCCGCATCGCCTCGCCGTGTTCCACGAGGCGTGTCGAGCATCGCGCGTGACCCCACAGCTCGGCGTCGCGGAAGACCCAGTTGCCGAAGCAGTGATCGTGATGGTGGTGGGTGTTGACGACCCAGTGCGGGGTGCCCGGCAACTCGCGGAGGTCGGCTCTGAGCTCGTCGCCCTGGCGATGCGAGGTCCGGGTGTCGATGACGAGCAGCCCGTCGTCGCCGCCCACGACACCGATCGTCTGGTCGAAGAAGCGATAGCGACGTACCCACACCCGGTCGGCGATCTCGTGCCAGACCGTCATCCGTTCCTCCTCGGTCGGGCCGCGGACGCGGCGCCGGGCGATGGTAGCCTGCCCACGGCGGTGGCCGACCGAGCGGTCCGACCGTCGCTACTCTTGTCGGGGACGGCGGCCTGCCGATCTGCCCGGAGGAACGCCCGATGACTTCATCGACCGAGACGGTCCGGCGAGCGGACGGTGCCCCCGACCTCCTCGTTCGACGCTGGCCTGTCGCGGGTCGACCCTGGGCGGCCATGCTCATCGTCCACGGGATCGCCGAGCACAGCGGCCGGTACGAACGCACGGGCGAGGGGTTCGCCGCCGTCGGGGTAGACGTCGCGGCGATCGACCTGCGCGGGAACGGCGGGTCGGGCGGGACGCGGGCGTACGTGGAGCACTGGTCCGACTACCTCGACGATGTCGAGTCGCAGCTCGGGCACATGCGCGCGAGGGCCCGCGACGTGCCCGTCGTCCTCCTCGGCCATTCGCTCGGCGGCCTCGTCGTGCTCGACTACGTGACGAGCGGGAGACCGGCCCCCGACCTCCTCGTCCTCTCGTCGCCGGCGCTCGACTCGACCATCCCGGCCTGGAAGAAGACCCTCGCCCGCGTGCTGTCGCGCATCGGTCCGACCATGCGGATCAAGAACGAGCTGACGGGCGACCAGTTGAGCGCGGACCCGGCGGTCGGGGAGCGGTACTTCGCCGATCCGCTCGTCGTCCGCACGACGACCACACGGCTCGCCGCGGAGGCCCTCGGCGCGCAGGGACGCGTGGCCGGCAGCCTGGACAAGCTCGCTATCCCGACCCTCGTCTTCCACGGCGGCGCCGATACGATCGTCCCGGTCGCCTCGAGCGAACCCCTGGCCGCGATCGCCGGGGTACGTCGGACCGTCTACCCGGACCTCCGGCACGAGACGATGAACGAGCCCTCCGGGCCGGCTGTGGTGGCCGACGTCGTCGCCTGGCTGCGCGAGCGAGTCGGGGGCCACGCCGAGACCGGCGTCGCCGTGGGGCCCGCGCCCGGGACCGACGCTCCGGCCGCGCCGAGCATCGGCGATCCCGTCGCGTCCGGGCCCGCCCGGACCAGGTCGGTGTAGACTCGGCGGACAACTTCAGACCGCCTCCGGGGAGCGCTCACGCGCTGAGAGTGTGGCTCGTGCCACAGACCCGCCGAACCTGATCTGGCTCGTACCAGCGAAGGAAGCAGGCCCGCATCGATCCGATGCCGTCCCGTCCCGGGGCCACGGTCCATCGATGCGGAGGTACAGGTCCCGGTGTCTCGTCTTCGAACCTCGGCGGTGGCCGCGCTCGCGCTCGTCCTGTCGGCCTGCGCGACGACTGCGACGCCGGCGCCGATCGCCTCGGCATCACCGGTACCCAGCGCCGTCACGACAGCTTCAGCGCCGTCGGTCGCCCCGTCGACCCCGGCGCCGTCACTCGACCTTGCCCACCCCGACGTCGTCCGTTTCGCGCTCGACTGGACGCCCAACACCGACCACACGGGGCTCTACGTGGCCCAGGCCCAGGGCTGGTATCGCGACGCGGCGATCGACCTCCGGATCCTGCCGTACAGCTCGCTCGCGCCCGAGGCGCTGATGGCCACGGGCCAGGCCGACTGTGGGATCAGCTTCCAGGACTCGCTCACGTTCGCGGTCGCGTCGGGCGCCCGGATCAAGAGCGTCATGGCCATCCTCCAGCACGCGGCCTCGGCGGTCGCCGTGCTGGCCGACTCCGGCATCACCCGACCGCGGGAGCTCGATGGGAAGACGTACGCGGGATTCGGGTACCCGAACGAGGTGCCGACCGTGAAGGCCGTGATCAAGGCGGACGGCGGCAAGGGCGTCTTCAAGGTCGTGGTCGCCGACAGCACGGCCTACGAGGCGCTCTACTCGCACAAGGCGGACTTCACGATCCCGTTCCTGGCCTGGGAGGGCGTCGAGGCGACCGAGCGGGGCATCAAGCTGCGCACGTTCGCCTTCACCGACTTCGGCTTCCCCGACTTCTACCAGGTCGTCATCGCCTGCTCGAACGACTGGCTGGCCGGACATCCGGAGACGGCGCGCCGCTTCGTCGCCGCGACGCAGCGCGGCTTCGCCCTTGCGGCCGGCGATCCCGCAGCCGGCGCGGCGATGCTCATCGCCCAGAACCCGGGCGTGTTCGACGCGAACCCGAAGCTGCCCCTGGACAGCGCCCGGTTCCTGGCCGATGGCGGCTACATGGTCGACACGGCCGGCAAGGTGGGCAGCCAGACGCTCGCCGAGTGGACCGGCTACTCGAAGTTCCTGTACGACCAGGGCCTTCTCGCCGGGCCCGACGGCAAGCCCCTGGCCGCTCCACCCGACTACGCCGCCCTCTTCACCAACGAGTTCCTGCCCTGACCCGCCGTCTCGCCCCCGCGCTCCTCGCGGTCCTCGTCCTCCTGGCGGCCTGGGAGGTCTACGCAGGCACGCTCCCCGCCGGTAGCTTCCTGCCCGCCCCATCTCGGATCGTGGGTGCGCTCTGGGACCAGCGCGACCTGGCGGCCCATCACACGCTCGTCACGATCGGCGAGGCCGTCGTCGGCTTCCTCGGCTCGCTCGGGCTGGCCATCGGCGCCGCGGTGCTCATGGATCTCGCGCCCGCCGTCCGGCGCTCGGTCTATCCGCTCCTCGTCGGCAGCCAGGCCGTGCCGGTCCTCGTCGTCGCCCCGGTCCTCGTGCTCTGGCTCGGCTACGGGCTGGCGCCCAAGGTCGTGGTCATCGTGCTGCTGACGTTCTTCCCGATGGTCGTCGGACTCCTTGACGGGTTCACCGCCGTCCCGGCCGAGGCGACCGAGCTGCTGCGGAGCTACGGCGCGTCGGACCGCCAGGCGCTGCGTCTCGTGCGCTGGCCGACGGCCCTGCCATCGTTCTTCACCGGCCTGCGCATCGCGACGACCTACGCGATGCTCGGCGCCGTCTATGCCGAGTACGTCGGCTCGTTCGACGGGCTGGGCATCTGGATCCTGACCAGCGGCAAGGCGTTCCGATACGACCTCGTCTTCGGGGCCGTCGGTATCGTGCTCGTCGTCTCGGTCGCTCTGTTCGCCGGCGTCGGCCTGCTCGAGCGCCTGGTCATCCCGTGGGCCGGTTCAGCGCGCCGGAGCCGGGACGACGGCACCGCCGGTCTGGCATGATCGATCGCCCGACGCGGGCGTTCGATAGCGGCACGTGAGGGAGTCATGGCGGACAGCCGGACGATCGTCTTCTTCCCGGAGGGCGCCTTCGGCCCGACGAACAACTGCGTCGGGATCGGCAACGTCCTGCGCGCACGCGGCCACCGCGTCGTCTTCATCGTCGAGGAGAGCTTCGCCGGGACGCTCGAGGCGCGTGGCTTCGAGGAGCGGCTGATGCGCCTGGGTCCGGCGCCGGCCGAGCCCGAGGTCCCCGGCCAGTTCTGGATCGACTTCATCCGGGATACCTCACCCGTCTTCCGCAAGAGCACGCTCGAGCAACTCGGCGAGTTCATGGCACCCACCTGGCAGGCGCTCATCGATGGCTCGATGTACGTCGACGAACGGCTTCGGGAGATCATCGACGAGCTGGCGCCCGACGCGATCGTCGAGGACAACGTCGTCGCGTTCGCGGCGCTCCCCGCGAGCGGCCGGCCGTGGGTCCGCATCGTGAGCTGCAACCCCGCCGAGCTCAAGGACCCGGCCGTGCCGCCCTTCTCGTCGGGCTACCCGGCGGCCGACGGGACCGCCTGGCCGGTCTTCCTCGACGAGGTCCGGCGGACGCACGCCGACATGTGGGGTGCGTTCGACGCGTGGCTGCGCGAGCGCGGCGCGCCGGGCCTGGCGTACGGCGAGCACGGTCCGGACTTCATGCTCGAGTCGCCGTACCTCGACCTGTACCTCTACCCGGCCGAGGCGGACTACGAGCGCAGCCGGCCCCTCGGCCCGACCTGGCATCGCCTGGATTCGTGCGTGCGGGCCACGGACGCTTCGTGGGTGCTTCCGTCCGAGCTCGCCGCTCGACCGGGCCGCCTGATCTACCTGTCGCTCGGCAGCCTTGGCTCGGCCGACGTCGGGTTGATGCAGCGGCTCGTCGACGTGCTCGGCCGGACCGACCACCGGGTGATCGTGAGCAAGGGCCCGCTGGCCGACCAGATCCGGCTCCACGACAACATGACGGGGGAGGGGTTCCTGCCCCAGCCGGCCATCCTGCCGCAGGTCGACCTCGTGATCACCCACGGCGGAAACAACACCGTCACGGAGGCGTTCCATCACGGCAAGCCGATGGTCGTCCTGCCGCTCTTCTGGGACCAGGTCGACAACGCCCAGCGCGTCGCCGAGACGGGTTTCGGCGTGCGCCTGCCGGCGTACGAGTTCACCGACGCCGAGCTGACCGGCGCCATCGACCGCCTGCTCGCGGACCAGGTCCTCGCCGAGCGGCTGGCAGCCGCGTCCGCACGCCTGCGGGCCGACCCCGGGACGGTCCGGGCGGCCGACCTCATCGAGCGGTTGGCGGTGACCGGCGCGCCGGTCGTCCGCGACCTCCTGGTGGTCTGACCGCGGTGCTCCGGCGGCTGACCGGCGGACTCCGGCGCGAGAGCCGTCCGTCGCCCGCGCCGGCCCCCGAGCCGGGGCCGCCGCCCGGCGTGCGCGATCTGCTTTTCGCCGACCTCGATGCGGAGGGAGCGACGCGGGTCTTCGGGCTCGGGCCCCGGCCCTCGCCGCTCGCGGCCATGGCGGCGGCCGTCTCCCGGCACGACGTGCCGGCCGCCCGGGTGGCGCTCGCGGACGTGCTCATCCGCCATCCCGAGACGCGTCTCTGGCTCCAGGCCTGGACGCTCGCCCGCGAAGCCGGCCTGCCCCCGTCGGAAACGGCCCACCGCGCCCGGGGTGTGGTCGTCGAGATGGGGCTCGAGAGCGGGGTGGACACCGTCGCCTGCTACGACGATGGGTCGGCCAGGTACGTGAACCAGGCGGGCGGAGAGGTGTTCTGGGACGGTCACACGGCCGACGTGGCGATCCTCTCGGCCGTCGACACGCTGCTGGCGGCGGGCCAGGCGATCGCGGATGCGACGGTGCCGCTCGACGGTCGGCGGCCGGGGCCACCCGGGCCCGGCTCGGCCTCGATCGCGGTCCTCACCGAGGGCGGTGCCCACCTCGGGGCGGGGCCGGCCGACCCATTCGCGCTCGATCCCTTGGGCGGACCCGCGATCGACGCCGCGCTCATGCTGATGATCGCCCTGATCGACGTGTCGCAGAAGGGCGGATCGGCGCCCGTCGCCTAGCCCGCCGAGCGTTCGGATTCGCGCCGGACGGATGGATCCCACGCCGTCGGGTGGACGCTCACGATGAGCATCGAACCCGGTTCGGCGCCGAGGAGCTCCACGTCATGTGGCAGCTCGGCGTCCCAGACGACGTAGTCGCCGGCGCCGACCTCGACCGCGTGATCGTTCTGCTCCATCCGCCAGCGACCCGACACGATGATGTGGTGCTCGTCGCCGGCGTGGGCGTGGCCGCCCGTCCGCGTGCCGGGTTCGGCATGGACCTGGACGATCGAGATGTCGCGCGACACGCCGCCATCGACCCGCTCGATGCGGCCGCCCCACGGGCTGGAGCGGACCGGTCGTTCCGACGCGCGGACCACGCGCGGAGCACCGGCGTCATCGATGAGGAACCAGCCGATGGGCACGTCGAGGGCCGCGGCCAGCGAGGCGAGCGCCTCCAGCGACGGCACCGCCTTGTCGTTCTCGATCTGCGACAGGTAGCCGACGTTGAGGCCGCTGCCTTCGGACACCCTGGCCAGCGTCAGGCCCCGGTCGGTCCGCCAGCGCCGCACCTGGCGACCGACCCGCGGACATCGCCCGCCCCGGGGGCCGGACTCGACGGCCTCGGCCTCCGCGGCCGTCGCCCCGGTGCTCGCGGGGGCCCCCGCGGTCTCACTCTGTTTTCCCACAGCCAAACCTCTTGACAACAACAACATCTGGTCCTAGTGTTTTGCCTGAGCCAAATCCTGCATGCCACGGGCCAACACGTCAAGGCCCTTGTGAAGGAGATCCAGATCGTGGACATCGCCATCATCGGAACCGGGAACGTCGGGAGCGCCCTCGCCGGGTCGTTCGTTCGCGCCGGACACAACGTCACCATCGCCGGCCGGGACGCCGAGAAGGCCCGACGCGTCGCCGCGGCGACAGGGGCCCGTGCCGCAGCGACCAGCCGGGACGCCGCCGCGTCCGCCCAGGTCATCGTCTTCGCCGTCCCGTTCGTGCAGAGCGCGGAGATCGTCGCGCACGAGATCGCCGACGTCGTCGACGGCAAGGTCGTCATCGACGCGACCAACCCCGTCAAGCCCACCTTCGACGGCCTCATCTCGGATGCCGGCCCCTCGGGTGCCGAGCGCATCCAGGCCTGGCTGCCACGCGCCCGCGTCGTCAAGGCCTTCAACACGCTGCTCGCCTCGCGGATGGCCGACCCGGCCGGTGCCGGCAGCCCGCTCGACGCTTTCGTCGCGACCGATGACGCGCCCGCCGGCGCCGCGGTTCTCGAGCTCGCCCGATCGATCGGCCTCGTGCCGGTCGCCGTCGTGCCCCTCGCTCTGGCCCGTCACCTCGAGGGCCTGGCCTTCCTCAACATCACGCTGAATATCGCCAACGGCGGGAGCTGGCAGAGCAGCTGGCACCTCGACGGCGCGCCGGCGCCCCTCGCGGCCTGAAGAGCGGCGGCTCGGCCGCCCTGCAGCACCTCATCCACGGCGCCGCCGGCCCTCCCCGGCGGCGTCGTCATGTCCGGCCGGCGCCCCGGCGACGCCTGGCGGCGGCCGCCCACCGGGCACACACCCCGCCCCTCGACCGCCACGTGCGACTCGCTGGACGCGGCGATGCACAATGGAAGCCTTCCAGCGACGCGTCGAACCGGTCACCCGCCCGCACCGCGGTGGCCGCCACCCTTGCAGCGGAGGCCTTCCCGTGACCGAGACCCTCGATCGAGTCAAGACGCATCAGCAGTTCATCGACGGGAGCTGGGTCGACAGCGCGTCCGGCGAGACCATCGCCGTGGAGAACCCGGCGGACGGCACGGTGATCGCCCATGTCCAGGCCAGCGGCGCGGCCGACGTCGACCGGGCGGTCGAGGCGGCCTCCACGGCCTTCCAGACGTGGCAGCACACGACGCCCCAGGATCGCAGCCTCCTGCTGCTGAAGCTCGCCGACGCCATCGAGGCGCGCGCAGAGGAGTTCGGCCGGCTCGAGTCGAAGAACGCCGGCAAGCCCGTCGGCGCGGCGATCGACGAGATCCCGGTCGTCGTCGACAACCTGCGCTTCTTCGCCGGCGGCGCCCGGATCATGGAGGGCAAGGCGGCCAACGAGTACATGGCCGGCCACACGTCGCTCATCCGGCGCGAGCCGGTCGGCGTGGTCGCCTCGATCGCGCCCTGGAACTACCCGATCATGATGGCCGGCTGGAAGATCGGGCCGGCCCTCGCGGCCGGCAACACGGTCGTGCTCAAGCCGTCGGCCCGGACGCCGCTCACGGCGCTCCTTCTCGCCGAGGTCGCGGCCGACATCTTCCCGGCCGGTGTGCTCAACGTCGTCACCGGCACGGGTGCGGCGATGGGCGACCTGCTCGTCGGCCACCCGAAGGTCGGCATGATCTCGGTCACCGGCGACACGGACACGGGCAAGCACATCGCGAAGGTCGCCGCCGACAAGGTCAAGCGCCTCCATCTCGAGCTCGGCGGCAAGGCTCCCGTCGTGGTCTTCGACGACGCCGATCTCGAGGCCGTCATCGAGAACCTCAAGACCTTCGGCTATTGGAACAGCGGCCAGGACTGCACGGCGCCCTGTCGCGTCATCGCCGGGCCCAAGATCTACGACCGTTTCGTGGCCGACCTGGCCGGCGCGGTCAAGACGATCAAGTGGGGCGATCCGGCCGAGGGCGACCACATCGAGATGGGCTCGCTCATCGCGGGCTCCCAGGCCGACAAGGTCACCGGGATGGTCGAGCGGGCCAAGTCCGGCGCCGAGATCGTGACGGGCGGGCACCGGCCGGACCGCGCCGGCGCCTACTACGAGCCGACCGTCATCGCCGGACCGGACCAGCGCAGCGAGATCGTCCAGGACGAGGTCTTCGGGCCGGTCGTGACCGTCCAGCGCTTCAGCGACGAGGACCAGGCCGTCGCCTGGGCGAACGACGTCCGCTTCGGCCTCGCGGCATCGGTCTGGTCGGGCGACATCGGCAAGGCGATGCGCGTCGCCAAGGCCATCCAGTTCGGCACCGTCTGGATCAACACGCACTTCATGCTCGTCTCGGAGATGCCCCACGGCGGGTTCAAGGAATCCGGCTACGGCAAGGACCAGTCGATGTACGCGATCGAGGACTACACGGTCGTCAAGCACGTGATGATCAAGCTCTGAGACGCGGCACCGGGCCGGCGGTCGTCTCGGCGACGCCGGCCGCCTCGCCGGCCACGCCGGCTCTCTTGGGGCGTGCCG
>DASVIK010000372.1:0-3668 GCA_036382135.1 Candidatus Limnocylindrales bacterium
CGCCCCCGTCGGGAGGCGCGGGTCCACGAGGACCGTCGAGACGTCGACGTTCCGCCCGCGGAGCGCCTCGAGCATGAACCTCCCGAAGGCGTCGTCCCCTACGACCCCGAAGAACGCCACGTCCAGCTCGAGGCGCGCGGCGCCGCAGGCGAAGATCGCCGAAGAGCTGCCCACGGTCAGGTGGATCGACCCCACCAGGCGCTCCACCTCGCCGAAAACGGGGACGGGATCCGGGTCCGACACGATGACGTCGGGGTTCAGCTCCCCGATGACGAGGATGTCCAGGTCGCGCTCGGTCGTCATCAGTACGCTCGGTACCAGCCGTCGCCCGGCTCGGGCGCCGTGGCGATGCGCCCGGGGCGCTCATGCCAGGGATGCCCCTCGCGATCAACGAGGTCCACCAGGCGCTGGAGGCGCGCCCGGCCCTCGGTCGCGAGGAAGGCGTCACGGTCCGCCGCCGGGAGAGTCGCCGCAGGCGCCCAGACCGATCGGCCAACGAGCACCCCGCTCGCCCCGGCGCGGCAGGCCGTCTCCGCCTGACCCTCGAACGTCCTGTCGTCCACGCCACCGGAGAGGAGGACCCAAGGCAGGACGCTGGCCGCATCGAGCTCGGCGCAGGCCTCGGCCCACCGGGAACGGTCCGTCACGCCAGCGTCGTACGGGAACTCCGCCTTGAGGATGTCGGGCCCGAGCGGCGCCAGGCGCCGGGCGGTCTCTATGACGATCCGACGACGCTCCTCGCCGGTGAGCCTGGCGCCCTCGACCAGCGAGAACGAGAGCGGCTCCAGGAAGAGGGCGAGGTCGGCGGCTCGGCACGCCGCGGCGACCTCCGCGACGAGCCGCTCCTGGTCGGCGGCGTTGGCGGCCTCCGGGTGGTAATAGACGAGCAGCTTGGCGGCCGAGGCGCCCATCCGCTTCGCCTTCTCCACGCTCCAGCCATCGAGCACGCGGCTCACCCGGGCGGTGGGCGGGCCCTCATAACCGGTCGCCTCGATCGCGACGAGAAGCCCCGCGTGGGCCGGCATGGAGCCGTCGGCGATGCACTGGGCTGCGCCGATCTCGGGGTCGAGGAGCGTGCCGCTCGCCACCGGCGCGAGCGCGCGGACGACTGCCCGCTTGAACCCGACCATCTCGTCGTATGTCACCGACGCAGGGTCGTCCGGACGCAGCTCCTTGCGCAGGTTCTGGCGGTGGTCGAGCGCGAGCACGGCGAAGGTTCCGCGCGCGGTAGCGCACGCCTCGATTCCGCGCCTGGCACCGAGAACGGAGGTCACGATGGTCTCTCCTGGGCTGCGGGTTCCGCTCGTCCGTCGCGAATCTAGCGCCTAACCCCGCCGCCGACAAGCGCAATCTGATCACCATTTGGCAGTCATTCGATCAGATCGCGCCGGGTTCGTTGACAGTTCGAGCGGCTCTTGCTTAGAATGCGCGCCATGAACCGCCAGGACCGCGACACCCGCCTCGTGGAGCTGGTCCGCGCACGCGGCACGGCCCGGATCGAGGACCTCAGCGGCGAGCTCGGGCTCGCCCCGTCGACCGTCCGCCGCGACCTGCGGCGACTCGCCGGGAACGGCCGGGTCGTTCGGACTTATGGGGGCGCGATGGCGGTGGGCAATGGTGGGGGCAATGCGCCCGGGACCGGTCCCCGAGCCTACGCAGAGAAGCGTCGGATCGCGGCGGCCGCGGCAGCCCTGGTCGGAGACGGCCAGACGATCGCTATCTCCAGCGGGACGACGGCCATCGAGTTCGCCCGAGAGCTGGCCCATCGCCGGGACCTGACCGTCATTACGAACTCACTGGACGTCGCCTTCGTCGTCGTCGATCAGCCCGGGATCCAGCTCGTCATCCTCGGCGGAGTGGCCCGACCGGGCATGCACAGCCTCCTGGGGCATCTCACCGAGCAGGCCTGCCGCGAGCTGCGAGCCGACGTCCTGTTCATGGGGATCGGCGCCGTCAGCCTCGAGCGGGGGTTGATGAACGACTACATGCCCGAAATCTTGACCGACCGTGCCCTCCGAGGGATCGCGGGATCGGTGGTCGTCATAGCCGATGCCGCGAAGTTCGAGACGCTCGCGCCGGCCCTTGTCTTCGGCCTCGAGGAGGTCGACACGATCGTCACCGACTCGGGCATCGACCCGGCGGTGGTCCGGGAACTTTCGGCGCGGGGCATCCGCGTCATCGTCGCCTGAGGGCCCGGGAGGTCGAATGCTCATCAAAGGGATGATTCCGGCGGAGATCGCTGACGGACCGGCGGCCATCCGGGCGACCGTCGACGCCGCGCTCCCAGCCGCCCGCGCCGCCGCCGCCGCGCTCCGGGCAAGGGGCGTGCGTCGGGTCTGGGTGATCGGGAACGGGACCTCATACCACTCCGCGCTCCACGCCGCCGGACTGGCCCGCCGGCTCGCGAGCCCCGAGGACCCGGTGATCCAGGCCGTAACGGCGGGCGAGTTCCGGACCTTCCCGCCCGAGCTGGGGCCCGCCGACGCGATCGTCGGGATCTCCGCGTCGGGCGAGTTCCGCGACGTCGTCGGCGTCTTCGAGGCGTTCCGCGGGCGCATACCCACGGTCGCCATCGTCCACGTGCCCGGCTCGTCCCTGACCAGGGCCTCCGACCACCTCGTGATGGCCGCCGGAGGCGCGAGCGGGGTCCCGGTCATGACCAAGACCTTCTCGTCGACCCTGACCGCGACCGCGCTCGTCGTCGCCGCCATCTTCGGGGAGGCGGCCCTCGAGACGGTAGTCGCCGGACTGCGAGCCGCCGCGGACGACGCGGAGTGGGCGATCGCCACCGCCGAGCCGCTCGTGGAAGGGCTGGCCAGCGAGATGGCGCACGCGGAGCATGTCTTCGTCGTCGGCGGAGGGATGGTCCATCCCGCTGCGATGGAGGCCGCTCTGAAGCTCAAGGAGATGGCGCTCCTCCACGCCGAGCCATCCGAGACGTGGGAAATGGCCACCGGGCCCGCGACGATGGTGGGCCCCGGCACCTTCGTCCTCGCCCTGGCTCCGACGGGCGCGGCCCACGCGGCGACCATCGACGTCGCCCGCAAGTGCGCCGGCTGGGGCGCCCGGCTCGTCGAGGTCGCCCCGGAGCGGACGATCGAGAGCGCCGCACACCTGCCGATCCCGGCCAGCGCCGACGAGCGCTTCGCCGTCCTGACGGCGGTCCCGCCGGTCGCGCTCGTCGCCTACGTCCTGGCGCGCCTCCGCGGCCTGAACCCCGACCGGCCCAGCTGGACCGAGCGGTACCACAGCCAGGGGCTCGACCACATCGTGGGTGCCTGAGATGGAAGCCCGGACGGGCAAGCGGATCTCGACTGGCCGGCTCTTCGACCCGGCCCGCGGTCGCGCGGTCGCGGTCGACGCACTGATGTTCGCCGCAGTGATCGCGTTCCGCGAGGGGGAGGCGCCCTGGACCTGACGACGCACACCGGACACGAGCCAAGCGAACGATGAACGAGCAACGTAGGAGGAGAAGATCGATGCTCAAATCCATTCAACGGCTCGGGGGCCTGCTGGCCGCCGGCCTTATCGTGGCCGCCTGCGGCGGGAGCTCGGCCAGCCCGGCTCCGGGCCAGGGCGGGTCAGGGGCAGCCGCCGGCCCGGTCGACCTCACCTTCTGGTACTGGGCGGAATCGGACGCCCCCGGCGCCGACAAGTGGATGGCCGAC
>DASVIK010000373.1:0-2899 GCA_036382135.1 Candidatus Limnocylindrales bacterium
TGGGTCGGGCTGGTGGGGGCGGCCGGCAGGACGACGATCAGGAGGGCGCGCGGCGAGCCGGCGATGCCTGCCGTGCTCACGACAACGACCTGGTCGCCGGACGAGAGGTCGGAGAGAGCCGCCTTGGCGCGATCCTTCCGGGCCCGGGTCGAGGCGTCCGTCGCGACCGTGACGCTCGCGGCGCCCGCCTCCGAGATCGTGATCGACCCGGCGGGCAGAGCCGTGATCGTGCCGTGGTCCAGATCGAACGTCCGGATGCCGGTGCCCGGTCGATCGACGGTGATCGTCGCGTGGACCAGCTGCTTCCAGCGCGCGAACCGCCGGATCCGCCGGCCCACCAGGCCCGCCGGCCTGGCGGTCGCGTCGGGCGCCGCGAGACCCGACATGTCGGCTGGGCCGGCCAGGTCGAAGGCGGCGAGGGCCGCGTCCCCGGCGTCGGCCGTCGGGGCGATCGCGGGCGAAATCGCGGCGCCGGCTTGTTGCCCGGCCGTGGCCGCGACCGAGGTCGCCTGCGCCGGGTCCGACGTCGCGCCGGCGCCCATGGCGATTCCGGCGGCTAGGACGCCCACGAGGAGTGCGGCGCCGCCCGCCAGCGCGAGCGGCCGCGAGGCGATGGCCATCGAGGATGCCTCCAGGTTCGAGATGGCGGCGAAAAGGGCCAGCCGCACGAGGTGTGATCCTCGCGGCGCTCAGTCAGCCGGGCGACCGTGCCGCGTAAGGCCGACGTAAACGCTCCCACCGCCTGCGGACTCGGCCCGTGGTGGATCGTCCCGCGCAACGCTCAGCAGCTGGCCCGATGCTCATCAGGTCCACGAATGAAACGAGGAGGATCCGTGCTCACGTCTGCGGCGAATCCGCGTTTGGGCGGTGAGCTCGTGCTCACGAGCCCGAAGCTCATCGGTGGGCGTGATCGATATCAGACCGGCTGATGGAATCGGCTCCGACCGCGAGCCGCGTCGAGCGCGAACCGCCGCCTCCCGCCCTCGCTCCCCTCAGACCGCCTGGTCGAGCGCCTCGACGAACTGGCTGTTGTAGAGATCGGCGTAGAAGCCGTGCTGCGCCAGCAGCTCCTCGTGCGTGCCCTGCTCGATGATCCTGCCGTGGTTCATGACGAGGATCGTGTCGGCGTCGCGGATCGTCGAGAGGCGGTGGGCGATCACGAAGCTCGTGCGGCCCTTCATGAGCTTGGCCATCGCGCGCTGGATCAGGACCTCGGTCCGCGTATCCACCGAGCTCGTGGCCTCGTCCAGGATCAGGATCGGCGGGTCGATCAGGAACGCCCGCGCGATCGTGATGAGCTGCCGCTCGCCCTGGGAGACATTCGAGGCCTCGTCGTCGAGGACGGTGTCATAGCCGCCGGCGAGGGTTCGAACGAAGTGGTCCACGTGGGCAGCCCGAGCTGCGTCGAGGATCGCCTCCTCGCTGACGTCGTCCATGCCGTAGGCGATGTTCTCGCGGATCGTGCCCTTGAAGAGCCACGCGTCCTGGAGGACCATCCCGAACGTCCGTCGAAGGTCGTCGCGGGTAACCTCGCGGGTGTCGATCCCGTCGACCGTGATCCGGCCGGCGTCGATCTCGTAGAAGCGCATCAGCAGGTTCACGAGCGTCGTCTTGCCGGCACCGGTCGGGCCGACGATCGCAACCGTCTGGCCCGGGTTCACGACGAGGTTCAGATCCTCGATGAGCGGTGTCTCGGGCTCGTAGCGGAACGAGACGTCGTCGAGCACGACGCGCCCGACAGCATCGTGGAGCGGCCGCGGGGTCGCCGTGTCCGGGGCCTCCTCGGCCTCGTCGAGCAGCTCGAAGACGCGCTCGGCCGACGCGACCGCCGACTGCAGCACGTTCATGATGCTGGCCGTCTGGACGATCGGCATCGTGAACTGGCGGGTGTACTGGATGAAGGCCTGGACGTCGCCGAGCGACATCTGGCCGTTCGCCACGCGAACGCCGCCGATGACGCAGATCGCCACGTAGTTGAGGTTGGCGATGAAGTTCATCGAGGGCTGGATGATCCCCGAGATGAACTGCGCGCGGTAGCTCGCCAGGAACAGCCGCTGGTTCTCCCGGTCGAAGGTCTCGAGGGCCTCGTCGCGGTGGCCGAAGACTTTGACGATGTTGTGCCCCGTGTGCATCTCCTCGACATGCCCGTTGAGCGCGCCGGTGGACTCCCATTGGGCGGCGAACTGCTTCTGCGAGCGCCGCGCGATGAGGATCGTCATCACGATCGAGAGCGGGATGGTCAGCAGCGCGATCACGGCGAGGAGGGGGCTGATCCAGAACATCATGATCAGCACGCCGATGATCGTGAAGAGCGACGTGATGAGCTGGGTCAGGCTCTGCTGGAGCGTCTGGGAGATGTTGTCGATGTCGTTCGTGACGCGGCTCAGGATGTCGCCCCGCGAGTGGCTGTCGAAGTAGCGGAGCGGCAGGCGCGCGAGCTTCTCGTCGACCTGCCGGCGCATCCGGTAGACCGTCCGCTGGGTGGCGCCGGCCATGATGTACGACTGGGCCCAGCTGAAGACCGAGCTCAGCAGGTAGATCCCGATCAGCACGAGGAGGATGTTCCCCAGGGCCCCAAAGTCGACCCCGGCGCCTGGCTTGACGTTCATGCTCGCGAGCATGTCGGCCAGCTGGGTCTGGCCCTGGGCACGGAGCCCAGCCACGGCCTGCTCTGTGGTCACGCCGGCGGGGATCTGTTTGCCGACCACGCCCTGGAACAGGATGTTCGTGGCGTTCCCCAGGATCTTCGGCCCGACCACCGCGAACGAAACGCTCACGATCGCGAGGAGCATGACGAACACGATCTGGCGACGCTCCGGGCGGAGCTCGCCCAGCAGGCGCCTGAAGGAGCCCCGGAAGTCCTTCGACTTCTCGGCCGCCATCATCATGCCCATGCCGG
>DASVIK010000374.1:0-3361 GCA_036382135.1 Candidatus Limnocylindrales bacterium
CCGCCGCACAAGCACGACACCGACGTGATGCCCGGCGAGGCGGTCCTCGAGGAGATCTACAGCTACCGGTTCCGACGCGAGGAAGACTGGGCGATCCAACGGGTTTACCGACGCGAGGGCACGCCCCTCCACCGTACGTCCGGACCGCGCGACGCGCTCTGGGAGGTCCGCTCGGGCGACGCAGTGATCGTCACCGACGGCTACCACCCGTTCGTGACGAGCCATGGCGCGGACGCGTACTACCTCAACGCCCTGGCCGGAGATCGCCGGACGATGGCCTGCTCGTTCGACCCCGACCTCGACCACGTGCGGGCCGCCTGGCCGACGATGGCCACCGACCCGCGTGTGCCGCTCGTCGACCGGACCGGCCCCAGGGTCGGCCTGCGGCCGGAGGGCGACCCCGCCGGCCGCCCCTGAAGATCGACGCCGTCAGCGTCCGCCCGAGAGCGAATCTCCGGCGTATCGACCCCCGACGCCGTTCGCGACGGGACGATCCGCCCTCGCCCGATCCTGCCCCTGGGTCCGGCTAGATCCCGAGCGTCGCCAGGTACTCGCGGTTGCGTCGCTGAGCGGCGACCACGTCTTCGAAGGTGTCGTTCGCGAGCAGGTAGCGGTCCTGCTCGACGACGATCCAGCCGTTGTAGTCATGCTGGCGGAGCGCCTCGACGCAGTCGGCGACGCCGGCGTCGCCCTGGCCGAGCTCGCAGAACGCGCCGGCCTGGACGAGCACTTCGAAGTCCTCGCCGCGCTCACGACCCGCGTTGAGGACCGCTGTCGAGCAGTCCTTGAGGTGGACGTGGCGGATGAGCTCGTGATAGGTGTGCACGAGTGCCGTCGGGTCGGCACCGCCGAAGCGGGCATGACCGGTGTCGAGGCAGAGTCCGAGCAATGCAGGATCCATGGCGTCGAGGACCCGGCGGATCTCCGCGCCGGTCTCGATGTAGGTCCCGGCGTGATGGTGGAGGACCGCCTCGAAGCCGGCCGCCTGGCAGATCTCGGCCGCCCGGTGGAGGTTGTCCATGAGCGTCTGGAATCGTCTCGTCCGCAGCCAAGCCTCTGGGTGCTCCTCGATGCGGCCGGCGAAGGCCATCCGCTCGGGTTCGTCGAAGCCATCCGACAGGATCGCGAACGGTCGCTCGAGGCCCGACGCTTCGCGGATGATGGCCAGGCTCTCGGTGAGCCAGGCCCGCTCGTCGTCGAACCGGTCCTGGCGACTGAAATGCATCGGCAGGAACGATCCGATGAGTTCCAGGCGGCGCCTGCCGAGTCGCTCGCGCACCTCCGGTCCGTCGCCCAGGAAGCCCGGCGGCCCGAGCTCGGTGCCCAGGTAGCCCAGGTCCGAGATCGCCTCGATGATCGCGTCGCCGTCCGGCATCCAGGCGTTCGGCGGCAGGACCTCGTTGCCCCCGAAGCAGACCGGGGCCGAGCCGGCGAGCAGCGCGGGATTGGAATCGGTCACGGGTGGATCTCCGGTCACGTGGGGGAGGGTACGGAGCAGGGAAGGCGACAGGTGAGCGACGGCATTGTGCCTCCTGCTGGCATCACGCGTGTCGGCGCAGCGGGACAGGGCAGCCGCACGACCGACGAACGGCCAGCTCCATCGGGATCCGTACGTCCATCGGCCCGGCCGCCGTGTGCTCGAGCGCCCGGAGGACCATCGATGCGGCCAGGTCACCGATCTCGCGGTCGCGGCGCACGAGGGTCGTGAGAGGCGGGTCCAGCAGCGGCATGGCGCCGGTGTCGTCGAAGCAGACGATCGCGACCGCCTCAGGCACGGCGAGCGCGCGAGCGTACAACTCGGCCAGGCCCCCGAGCGCCATGTCGGCGCATGGGTAGACGATGGCGCTCGGCGGTTCGGCGAGATCCAGAAGCGACTCGGTCTCCTGACGCCCGGCCCGCTCGGTCCAGTCGCCGCGCCGGATGAGGTGCTCCTCGATCGGCAGGCCGTTGCCGAGCAGGCCGAGCCGGAACCCTTCCAACCGCTCAGCGCCCGACGTCTCGCTCTCGATCCCCCCGACGTACCCGATCCGCCGGTGGCCGTGGACCTCCGCCAGATGGCCCACGAGGAGGCGGATGCCGGCTTCGTTGGCCAGCGTGATCCGACCGGCCCCGACGCCCGCCAGCACGTTGTCGAACGATACGATCGGCAGGCGAAAGCGCCGCTCGATCGCGCGGACGGCCGACGCGTCGCCGCCCGACGAGCACAGGATGATGCCGTCGACCCGGCCGGCCGCGAGGGCCAGGAGGGCGACCCGTTCGCGGTCCGGACGCTCATCCGTATCCATGAGGATGACGTGGTAGCCGGCCGCCTCGAGCCGGTGCTGAGCGCCCTTGAGGGCGGTCGCATAGAAGGCCGAGCTGATGTCCGGGACGACGAAGCCGATCATCCGAGTCGCGCGCATCCGCAGCGAGCGGCCCGCGGGCATGGGCTCGAACTCGAGGTCGCTCGCGACGCGACGCACCCGGTCCTGGGTTCCCACGGCCACTCTACCGCGGCCGGACAGCGCCCGCGACGCCGTGGCGACCGAGACGCCGGCTGCCCGGGCGACGTCGACGAGGGTCGGCCTGGCTTCCACGGACGTCACGAGGCGCGTCGTCGGCTCGGCCGGCCGGACCGGTCGGGGCCGGGCACACCGCGCAGCAAGGTCACTTGACCGCTCCCATCGTCAGGCCGCGGACGAGGTGCCGCTGGACGAGGAGCGAGAAGAAGACGATCGGCAGGGCCCCGACGACGCCGGCGGCGCTCATCGCGCCCCAGTCGACGTTGATCCGGCCGATGAGCGTCGCCGCCCCGACCGGCATCGTTTCCGCGCCAGGCGTCGAGGTGAGGACGAGGGCGAAGAGGAACTCGTTGTATGTCGTGATCACCGCGAAGATGCCCGTCGCGACGAGACCCGGGGCGGCCAGCGGCAGGACGATCCGGCGAAACGCGGTGAATCTCGTGTCGCCGTCGACCATGGCGGCTTCCTCGAGGTCGACCGGGATCTCGCGGAAGAAGCTCTCCATCATCCAGACCACGACCGAGACGTTGAACGCCGCGTAGACGACGATCAACCCGAGCCTGGTGTTGAGCAGGCCCAGCCCCTGCGCCACCAGGTACACCGGAATGACGACGACGATCGGCGGCAGGATCCGGGTGACCAGCAGGGCGAAACCGACGTAGCGGTCCAACCCGTGCCAGAGCCGGAACCGGGCCAGCGCGTACGCCGCGTGGGTGCCGAACAGCAGCGCGGCAACCACGGCGGCCCCGTAGGCCGCCCGGCGCCACCGGAGCCGGCTCACGACCAGCTCCGGCGCATCACGCTGACCACGGCTCCGGCCGCGGCGACCACGATCAGAGACACCATGACCAACATCGCGG
>DASVIK010000375.1:0-5389 GCA_036382135.1 Candidatus Limnocylindrales bacterium
CGAGGCCGGGGCTCCCCTCGCTGACCTCGGCCACCTCGGTCTGGGCGAGGAGCACGACATCGAGCGCGGGCTTGGCGAGTGCGCCCGCCGCCGTCCCGAGCGCGCCCGCGAGCTCGGCGATCCGCGTCCGCTCGGCGTGCCACGGGCCGGTCGGCTCGCGCAGCCAGAGCTCCGCGGCGAAATACCCCACGACCGCCGGACCGGCCGATCCGAGCTCGGCCAGCGTCCCGGCCGGGCCGCCCAGCTGGACCGCCAGGCGGGACCCGCCCACCTGGTCGAGCCGCCGGGCCCCGGCGTCGAGGCCGCCGAGCCAGCCGGCGGCGATCGCCCCGAACGTCGTCGGCACGGCCTGCTGGAGCAGCGTCCGGCCGGCGATGAGGGTCGCCCGGTGGTCGTCGGCCAGCCGCGCCGCCGCATCCGCGGCCGCCTCGAGATCGGCCAGCAGGGGCACGAGCGCGCCCCGGACGACGAGCATGAGCGCCGTGTCGAGGATGTCCTGGCTCGTCGCGCCGCGGTGGACGTCGGCCGCGGCCGACCCGCCGACCGCCGCCCGCAGGGCGACCACGAGCGGCACGACGGGATTGCCGCTCTCGGCCGCCGCGCGCCCGAGCGCCGCGATGTCGAACGCCTCCGGCCGGCAGGCACGCCCGATGGCCCGGGCGTGGGCGGCCGGGATGACGCCGGCCCGCGCCTCTGCCCGGGCGAGCGCGGCCTCGGCGTCGAGCAGCGCCGTCAGCCAGGCGCGGTCGCCGACCGCCTCCCGGACGGCACCACGCGCCAGCACGCCATCGAAGAGGCCGGGCCCGTCGATCGGCCGGGCGCTGCGGTCGTCAGACATCGAAGAACACCGTCTCGCGGTCGCCCTGGAGGTGGACGTCGAAACGATAGCCGTCGGCGCTCCGCTCGGCGAGGAGCGTCGCCCGCAGGGCCCGATCGTCGATCGAGAGCAGCGCTGGGTCCGCCGCATTCGCGGCCGGCTCATCGGAGAAGTAGAGCCGGGTCACGAGCTGCTTCAGGAGCCCCCGGGCGAAGATCGTCACGTCGATGTGGGGTGCCTGCAGCCGCCCGTCCGCCCCGGGAACCGGCGCCGGCTTGATCGTCAGGATCGCGTACCGCCCGTCGGCGTCCGTCGGACAGCGGCCGAATCCACGGAACGTCGTCGGCCCGGCCCGGCGGGCGGCCGGATGGGCGAACCGGCCCTCGTCGTCGGCCTGCCAGGTCTCGACGAGGGCGTCGGGGAGCGGGTCGCCGGCCCCGTCGATGAGCCGGCCGCGGATCCAGATCGCCCCCGGCGTGCCGTCCGCGACGACAAACGGACCGTCCGGCCAGGGCAGGCCCAGCGCGAGGTACGGTCCGACCGTCTGGGAGGGTGTCCGGGGCAGGGTCATCAGTCGTCGTCCTCGTCCTCGAACGGGGTCGCCTCGCGGCCCCGGAGGACGATGTCGAAGCGGAAGGCGAGGGCCACGTCGGGGATCGCCTCGTCCAGGTCGAGGCGCGAGATGAGCCGTTCCCGGCCGCGCGGGTCCGGGATCGAGTTGAAGATCGGGTCCTGGCCGAAGAGCGGATCGCCCGGGAAGTACATCTGCGTCACGAGCCGCTGCGGGAACGCGTGGCCGAACAGCGAGAAGTGGATGTGGGCCGGTCGCCACGCGTTCGGGTGGTTCCGCCAGGGATACGGTCCGGGCTTGATCGTGACGATCCGGTACGCGCCCGTGCTGTCCGTCAGGACCCGCCCGACCCCGGCGAAGTTCGGGTCGAGGGGCGCCGGGTGCTGGTCCACGTCGTGCGCGTAGCGACCCGACGCGTTCGCCTGCCAGATCTCCATGAGGCTGTCGCGGATCGGGCGGCCGTCGGAGTCGAGCACCCGGCCGTGGACGATGATCCGCTCGCCCAGCGGCTCGCTCTCGCCGTGGGCGGTCAGGTCGGCATCGGCCGGCTCGACCCTGCCCGGTCCGAGCAGCGGGCCGGTGAGCTCGGTCAGCGACTGGGGCAGCAGGATCGGCGGGCGCCGCGGGGCCCGGAGCCGGGTCCCCACGTAGTCCGGGTAGAGATACGGCGGATCGACCCCCACGTCGCGGCGGTAGCCCGGGTTGCGCGCGTCGGTCATGCGTCTCCTTCCGCAGGCGGCTCCGGCCCGGGCGGCGGCCCACCGTCGCCGGCCGGCTCGGCCTCGACGAACAACCAGTAACCGACCGGGAACGGCCGGAGGTGGATCCGGCTCGCGACGAAGCCCCAGATCCCGCGCGGCGACCAGAGGGCCACGACGATCGCGACGAGGCCGACGATGATGAAATACCAGGCCCCGAACTGGGAGAGGGTCTCCTGGAGGAGGACGTACACGATCGTCCCGACGATCGGCCCCTCGATCGAGCCGATGCCGCCGATGATCGTGACGAAGATCATCTTGGCCGACCACTGCACGCTGAACACCGAGGTCGCCAGGACGTTGAGCTGGCTCAGGATGAGCAGGGCGCCGGCGGCGCCACAGCCGGCCGCCGCGACGAGGAACACGATCCGCTTCGCCCAACCGACCCGTGCCCCCACGCTCCGCGCCCCCACCTCGTCGTCGCGCACGGCGGTGAGGACGAGGCCGAGCCGTCCGCGGAGCAGGAGGTAGGCGACCGCGAGCGCGGCCACGGCCACCCCCAGCGCCGACCAGTAGGTCCAGGCGAGACGCGTCGCCGGCGCGATGCCGGCCACGCCGGGCAGGATCGCCCCCGTCCCGCCGCCGAGCGATGGGAAGTGGCTGATGACCAGCTGGACCGCGTCGGCGACGACCCACGTCGCGATCGCGAAGTAGCCACCCCGCAGCCGGAAGAGCAGCCAGGCCAGCGGCAGGGCCAGGGCCGCGCAGCCGATCGCCGCGAGCGGCACCGCGAGGTACGGTTGGAGGCCCCACTGGGCGAGGATGAGGACGATGTACGACCCAAGCCCGATGAACGTCTGCTGACCGACCGAGACGAGACCGGCGTAGCCGGCGAGCAGGTTCCACATGCTGGCCATCGTCAGGAGCACGAACGCGTCGACGAGCTTCGAGGTCAGCCCCGCGTCCACGAAGGCGGGCAGGACGGCGAACGCGACCACGATCCCGATCGCGACGAGCGGCGTGGCCCGTCGCGGCCGCCGGGAGCGCCCGACGCGGATCCTCGGGAGGACCTCGCCCCGGCCGATCGCCGTACCGGTGGTCGTCATGCCGTCACCCGGGCGCCGGCGATCCCGTTCGGGCGGACCGCCAGCACGACGAGGAAGACCACGTGGCCGGCCAGGACGCCGAGGCTCGGGTCGATGGCCGCCCCGATCGCCTGGGCGACCCCGAGGACGATCCCGCCGGCGAGGGTGCCCCACAGCGACCCGAGCCCGCCGATGACGACCGCCTCGAACGCGAACAGGAGGCGCGTCGAGCCACTCGTCGGGCCGAAGGACGAGACCATGCCGAAGGCCAGGCCGGCGAGGGCCACCGTCCCGATCGCCAGGGCGGCCGCGATCCCGAAGACGTGGCGGTAGCGGGTGCCGGACAGCTGGGCCGCCTCACGGTCGTCGGCGACGGCGCGGATGAGCCGGCCCGTGGTCGTCCGCGACAGGAAGAGCTGGAGCGCGAGGAGCACGACGACGGCCACCACGAAGATGCCCAGCGAGAGGTAGGCGATCGAGATCTCGTCGTTGACCTGGATCGACGCCGCGACGAACGATCCGATGTCGATCGAGTGGCTGTCCGCCGAGAAGAGCTGGAGCAGGAGGTTCTGCAGGACGATCGAGACGCCGAAGCTCACGAGCAGGGTCGTCAGGGGCCCGCGGTCGAGGGTCGCCTGGATGAGCGTCCGCTGGCCGAGATAGCCGAACACCAGGAAGGCCGGCACCACGATCAGGAACGCGAGCAGGCCGGGCAGGTGGAAGATCGGGATGACGACGATCGCGAGGTAGGCCGCGATGATCGCCAGGTCGCCGTGCGCAAGGTTGATGGCGCCCATGACCCCGTAGAGCAGCGACAGGCCGCACGCGGACAGGGCGTAGAGCCCGCCGAGCAGCAATCCCTGGATGAGCGCCTGGATCCAGATCATCGGCGGGCCGCCGCGGCCATGCCGAAGTAGGCCGCCTCGATCTGCTCGGGCCGAAGATCCGCCGGCCGGCCGGCCAGGGTCGTCCGGCCCTCGAGCAGGCACTGGACGCGCGAGGCGATCCGGATGGCCTGGCTGACATCCTGCTCGACGAGGAGGATCGTCATGCCCGTCGCCAGCAGCTCCGGCAGGAGGGCGTAGATCTGGCGCACCACCACCGGCGCGAGCCCGAGCGACAGCTCGTCGAGGAGGAGCACGCGCGGGTTGGCCACGAGGGCCCGGCCGATCGCCACGGCCTGCTGCTCGCCGCCCGAGAGCTGCGCGGCCAGCTGGCGCCTGCGACCGGGCATCCAGGTGAACAGCTGGTAGACACGCTCGATCGTCCAGGGCCCCGGCCGGCGGCGATGCGCGCCGACGAGCAGGTTCTCCTCGACGCTGAGCGACGGGAAGAGGCGTCGGCCCTCCGGCACGAGGGCGACCCCGGCCACGAGCCGCTCCTCGGGCGCGGCGGCGCTGATGTCGGTCCCGTCGAGCCAGATCGTGCCGCTCGTCGGGCGATGGAGCCCGGCGATGGTCCGCAGCAGCGTCGACTTGCCGGCCCCGTTGGCGCCGATGATCGCGAAGACCTCGCCCGCCTCGACGGTCAGGTTGAGGCTCGTGACCGCCCGGAGCTGGCCGTGGTGGACGGTCAGGTCGCGGACCTCGAGCGCCGGGCGTGACGGCGGAGCGGCGCCGCCCGACCCCGCCGGCACGGGGGTGGACACCGTCACCTCCAGGCTCCCGCGGCGCCGGACGCGCCGGCGGCGTCGACGTCATGGGCCCCGACCCCGGCGGCGACGAGGGATTCGGCGGTGGCATCGGTACCGAGGAAGACCTCGCGGACGCTCGGGCTGGCGAGCACCGTCGCGGGGTCGCCGTCGCCGACGATCCGGCCGCCCGCGAGGCAGATGAGGCGGTCGACGACCGCGACGAGCGTCCGGACCACGTGCTCGATCCAGACGATCGCCGCACCGTCGGCGCGGGCCGCCTCGACGATCGTGACGAGCTGGGCGACCTCCGGGTCGGTGAGCCCGCCGGCGACCTCGTCGAGCAGGAGGAGGCGCGGGCGCGTCGCGAGGGCCCGGGCGAGCTCGAGGCGCTTGCGCTGGAGGAGCCCGAGCTGCTCGGCCGGCCGGTTCGCGTCCCGGATGAGGCCCGTGTCGACGAGCGCGCGCGCCGCCGCCTCGTGGCTCGCCCGGCCGGCCCTGCCGCCGCCCTGCTGGGCGGCCACGAGCACGTTCTCGAAGACCGTCATGGCGCTGAAGGGTCGCGGGACCTGGTACGTCCGCCCGATG
>DASVIK010000376.1:0-3417 GCA_036382135.1 Candidatus Limnocylindrales bacterium
CTCGGAGATCTCCTCGTCGCGCATGGCGGTCGGGATCGACGCGCCGTCGCGGATCAGGATGCGAGGCTCGCCGATGAGCGCCCTGGCGACGACCGTCGAGCGGGAGGTGAGGATCTGGACGATCCGGGCCAGGACGAGGACCGTGACGCACGCGACCACGCCGCCGATCAGGGTCGAGTTGGTGCCGACCATCGCGTTCTGCGCGCCGTTGGCGACGATCAGCAGGACGACCAGATCCGGGGTCGAGAGCTGGCCGACCTCGCGCTTGCCGCCGATCCGGAGGGCGACCACGAGGAAGGCGAAGATGAGCGCCGACCGGATCGCGACGCCCGGAAGGTCGGAGCCGAGGTCGGGGATGTTCATCGCGCGGCGAGTGTAGCCGTCCCGCCCGCGCCGGGCCGACGCGAGACGAACGAGGCCCCCGGACACGACGAGACCGCCGGGCGAGCCGGCGGTCTCGAGGCTGTGGTGTCCGGCCCGAGGGCCGGATCCATCAGAACCAGCGCTTGCCGGCCTCAAGAACGAGAGCCGAGCTGGCGAGTGCGCCCAGGGCCAGGAGGACGCGGAACGCCTGCGCCTGAAGTGCGATTCTCATGACGTACCTGTCTTCCTTTTCCCCGGGGTGAGCGCTCCGGCCGCCCTGTGGCGCCGGTGCCATGGTGAATCGCGCCAGGTCCGCGTTCACATCGTCACCTCTGAGTGGGCCATCGACGTCGCGCCGGCGGCCGGGCGGTCTCCCGTCTCCCTGGGACTGGAGATCCCTGGCTTTGCGACCCCGCCTTGCGACGGGTGTGCCCTGGACGGAGCTGCGTCGGGAAGCGACACCGCTTCCAGGCCTCGAAGGTAGCCGTGACGATGCGGGCAGCCACATGGCCCATTGGTACCATCCGGGCCCCGCGGGTGCGGATGAGGTGCTCCGACGCACCATTCCGGGCACCGGCGACCCGATCCCGAGTGATGGAGTCGGTTCTACGCGACGAGCGGAGGCCGGAGCGACGGGTCGACGAGGCCGGGGTCGAGCGCCTGATCGAGGGCCGGGCCGGCCGGCGTGAGCGAGGTCAGCCGGCGGGCCGGAGACGTCCAGACCCAGAGCGTGCTCACGAGGCCACAGATGGCGGCCGCCACGAGCGCCGCCCGGGCACCCAGTCCGGCCGCGAGCAGCCCGCCGACGAGTGACCCGACCGGCAGGGCACCCCACTCGAGGAACTCGAAGGTCCCGTTCACGCGGCCCATGATCGTCTTGCTCACCCGGGCCTGCCGCAGGCTCAGGGCATCCACGTTGTAGATCGGCGTGGCGACCGCGCCGAGGAAGCGGCCGGCCAGCAGGAAGACCACGGCCGAACCGCTGCCGGCGAGGGCGAGGAGGACCACGGCTCCCGCGCTGGCGGACGAGGACCAGGCGAACGTCCGGCCGACGCCGAAGCGCCTGGTCAGGACACCCACGAGCGTCGCACCGAGCACGAACCCGACGTTGCCGAGCCCGTACACGAGCCCGAACCCCGCCGCGTCGAGGCCGACCTCCCGTGTCGCGAACAGGACGACGACGGCGAGGATCATGCCGCTTCCGAGGTTGAACACGGCAGTCGATCCGGCGAGGTCGCGCAGGACCCGGTCGCCCATCACGTGCCGCAGGCCCGTGCCGATCGATTCGACGAGCCCGGACTCTGGCGGCGCCGGCCGGGCGGACCTGGCCGGCCGCCCGGAGGCGGCGATCGCGATCGCCGAGACGAGGTAGGAGGCGCCGTCGAGGGCCGTGGCGACCGCGCCGCCGGCGAACTCGAGGATCGCTCCGCCGACACCCGGTCCGGCGACCCGGGCTCCCGATTCGGACACTTCGAGGCGCTGGTTCGCTGCAACGAGTCGCTCGGCGGGGAGGATCGCCGCGAGGTAGCTCGTGGACGCGACGGTGAAGAAGACGCTGAGCGATCCGACGACGAGGCCCACGACGCACAGGAGGCCGATCGACAGGACCCCGAGGAACATGGCCGCGGTCGTCGCGAGCAGCGCGGCCGCCCGACCGAGGTCGCACGCGATCATGGTCGAGCGGTGGTCGACGCGGTCGACGACGGCGCCCGCGGGCAGCGACAGGAGAAGGTAGGGCACCGTCTCGAGCGCCGCGAGGACGCCCAGCTCGAACGCTCCCACGTGCAGCGTCAGAACCGCGATGAGCGGCAGGGCGACCATCGAGACCTGGGTGCCCACGGCCGATACCGTCTGGCCGAACCACAGGGCGCGGAACGGGTCAGGCGCGCCCGAGGGTCGCCCGATGTGCAGTCTCATGCCGCGTCCCGCTCGCCTGGCGGATGGCCTGCGACCCGTGGCTCGGTGCCGAGGTCCACCGACGCGTCGTCCGGCGTCTCGACGGGAGAGACTTCAGCCGAAACCGCGGGGACGAAGCTCGGGTGCCTCCGGAGGACGAGGCGGAGCAGTGCGTCCACGACGACCGGATCCCATTGCGTGCCGGCTCCGGTGCGCAGGCGGTCGGCCGCCTCGTCGACGGAGAGCGCTCCCCGGTACGGCCGGTCGGACGTCATGGCGTCGAACGCATCCGCGACCGCCACGACGCGCGCCCCCAGCGGGATCGCCTCGCCAGCCAGGCCGCCCGGATAGCCCGACCCGTCGAACGCCTCGTGGTGGTGGAGCACGATGTCGGCGCCCGACCGGAAGAGGTGGAACTGGCTCAGGATGCGGGCGCCGATCTCCGTGTGGAGCCACATCGTGATCCGCTCCTCGGTCGAGAGCGGACCAGGCTTGAGCAGGATCCGGTCGGGGATCCCGATCTTGCCGAGGTCGTGGACCGATGCCGCCTGCTCGATGAGCTCAACGAGGCCTTCGTCCAGGTCCAGCTCGTGGGCGATCTCGACCGCATACACGGCGACCCGCTCCGAGTGGTGGAAGGTCGAGGCATCCCGATGGTCGACGACCTGGGCGAGGCTGCCGACCGCTGAGCGCGTCTCGCGCTCCAACTGCCGGATGTATTGGAGTGCCCGGGTGATGACCGCTCCCGGGACAGCCAGGAGCGCCGTCCAGGCCGGCTCGACGATCCAGATGAGCGCGAAGACGACGCCGACCATCCCCGCCCCGGCCTCGGCCAGGAAAGTGCTCCGGCCGTTCGTGCGCAGCAGGTAGGCCAGTGGCCGCCTCGTCGCCAACGCCATGATCGCGTTCGTCAGCGTGTCATTGACCAGGTAGTACACGAGGCAGACCACGACGACCATCACGACGAGGGGGAGATGCTGCCTGCTCGCGACGAGCGCCCGCGGGTCGCCGATCAGGCCCACCGCGAAGCTGGCCAGCGAGACGGTCAGCACGTAGCTGGCGGTATTGAAGGCGATCCGCGCGAGCGGCCGGCGGTGGACAAGCTCCTCGACGAGGATGGCCGATCCGACGGACAGGGCCGCGAACGGCGGCGGGACG
>DASVIK010000377.1:0-4498 GCA_036382135.1 Candidatus Limnocylindrales bacterium
CATCGATGCCCGAACCGTGGTCCGACGCTACCTCGGCAACCTCACCCCGGCACTCAAGGGGATCTACGGCGACGTGGCGTTCGCCAAGCTTGCCGACATCCTCGGCGCCGCCGACGGCTATCCCGAGCTGAAGGCCAAGCCCGCCTTCGCCCAGGTCCCCAACCTGTTCCTGTCCGACGCGCTCCAGCCCCTGAAGCCGACACTCGACAACGGGGTGAAGGTGTTCAACCTCACGATCGACGAGATCGAGCAGCGCATCGACGAGATGAAGCCACCGGTGGCCGCCCTCGGCTACAACAAGCAGTGGCCGGGACCCACGATCCGGGTCACCCAGGGTGACCGTGTCCGGGCCAAGTTCACGAACAACCTCAAGGAGACGACGGGCGTCCACTTCCACGGCGTCCAGTTCGACGACTTCTTCCAGGACGGCATCCCGTTCGTCACCCAGAAGCCGATCACGCCCGGCGATACCTACACCTACGAGTTCACCGCCAAAGATGCCGGCTCACTCATGTACCACTCGCACCACAACGCCACCGACCAGGTGGGCCGGGGGCTGCTTGGGGCGTTCATCGTCGACCCGAAGAACGACCCGCTGAAGTACGACCGCGAGTACATCTGGATCTCGAACGACTCGCTCGGCGGCTTCACGATCAACGGCCACGGTTTCCCGGCCACCGTCCCGGTGCTGGCCGCGGTCGGCGAGACCGTCCGGATCCGGTTCATGAACGAGGGGATCATGATGCATCCGTGGCACAGCCACGGGTACGTGATGAAGATCGTCGCGCGCGACGGCCGGCCCCTGGGCAGTGCCGCGTTCGAGTGCGACACCCTCGGGGTCAACCCGGGTGAGCGCTACGACGCGCTGATCAAGGTGGACCGCCCCGGCGTGTGGGCGTTCCACTGCCACATCCTCCCTCACGTCGAAGGCACGTCGGGCATGTTCGGGATGGTCAACACCCTCATCGTGGTTCCCGAGAAGGCGCACGTCGATGCCATCGTCAAGGCCCTCATCAGCTAAGGGCGGGGTCGTCCTTGCGTCCCTGCGGCTCCTCGTCTTCGGCGCGCTCCTGGGCGCGACCGCGGCCTGCACGAGCGGCGCGACCCCGGTCGCGGCGACCGTGACCGTGAGCGGTGCCTGGGTCCGGGTCGCCACCACGACGGCCGCGCCCACCGCGGCGTACCTCGTCATCGCCAACCCGGGCGGCCAGGCCGACGCGCTGCTCGGCGTCTCGACCCCGGCCGCGAGCGCCGTCGAGATCCACCAGACCTCCACGGACATGAACGGGATGACCGGCATGGCCGCGATCCCGCGCCTCGAGGTCCCCGCCGGCGGGACCGTCCAGCTCGCGCCGGGCGGCTTCCACCTGATGGTCACGGGCCTCAAGGCCCCGCTGACGGCCGGTGGGACGATCGAGCTCGATCTCGTCTTCGAGCACGCCGGCCGGGTGGTCGTCCAGGCCGACGTCCGGGCCGGCTGACATGGCCCGGGCTCCCGCCGAGGAGCGGCCGGGCGCATCGATCGACGGCGCGCCACGCCTCGGGCTCGCCCTCGTCGCGGTCTGCGGCCTGCTCGTCCTCGCGACGTTCCTCGGGGGCCTCCGACCCTCCGGGACGACGCCGGGCGGCGGCGGTACGGCTTCCGCATCGCCCGTGGCATCGGTGGACGTGACCGCCTTCCTGGATCGTGCCGGTCGTGCGGCACCGCCGCTCGCGCTCGTCGACCCCGACGCCCGGCCGTTCACGCTCGCGTCGTTGCAGGGCGGACCGGTGTTCGTCTTCTTCGGCTACACCCATTGCCCAGATGTGTGCCCGGCGACGATCGGGACCGTCGGCCTGGCGATGCGGGCGTTCGGGGCCGATGCCCGGGCCCTGTTCGTCAGCATCGATCCCGAGCGCGACACCACGACCTGGCTCAAGGAGTACGCCCCATCCATGCCGGCGGGCTTCACGCCGCTCACCGGGACGCCCGCGCAGGTCCGGACGGCGGCGGACGCATGGGGCGTCAGGTACGCCCGGGTCGAGACCGGGGTCGCGGATGCCTACTCGATGTCGCACACGGCCGACGTCTTCCTGGTGGACGCAGCCGGGCGGCTGCGGGCACGGTTCCCGTTCGGTACCGAAGCGGCCGCGATGACGGCCACCCTGCGCCTGGTCACGACCACGGCGGCCTCGACCGGCCCCGCACCGACCGCGGCCCCGTCGCCGGTCGCTACCCCGTCCGCGCCCGCCCTCGGCGCGCTGCGCGTCGAGGTCGTCTCCTCGTCGGTCTGGGCCGGCGGGCCGAGCCCGGTGATCCTCGCCCTGAACGGCCCGGCCGGCCGGCTGAACGACACCTCGGTCCGACCCGCCGTGCAGCTGACCGCCACGGACGGGACGGCCGTGGGAGCTCCCGTGGAGGCCGTTCCGGTGCGGCCACCGGGGGTCGACGCGGTCTCGTATGTCGCGCTCCTCGAGATCCCCACGCCCGGATCGTGGCGCCTGGCCGTGTCGGCCACGCCCGGTGTCGCGACGCTGGCCGGCACGGCCGACGTGACGGCGCTCGACCAGGGCACGTCCGCCCGGATCGGTTCGGCGGCGCCGACGATCCATACCCCGACGCTCGACGACGTGGCAGGCGACGTCCGCCAGCTCACGACCGACCCCATCCCGGACCTCCGCCTCTATGGCCGTTCGACGACCGACGCCCTGGCCGACCATGCGCCGTTCGTGTTCGTCCTCGACTCCGCGAAGTTCCGGGTCACGACCGCCTGCGGGAAGGCGCTCATCATGGCCCGCTACCTCCGGGACCGGTGGCCCGACGTCACGTTCATCCACCACGAGCCGTTCCGCTACGCGGTCGTGACGGACACCCCGGTCCTCGACGGCACGCTCGCGGCCCCGCATCTCACCGCCGTCGCGGACGCCTGGGGGATCGGCGGCGACCCGTGGGGTCCGCGCTCGATGCCCTGGCTGTTCGTCGTGGACGGCAACGGGATCGTCCGGGCCAAGTACCAGGGCGTGATGGGCAGTGACGATGTCGATGTCATCGTCGCCCTCATCGCCCAGGGCGGCTGATCGGCCCCACTCGCCGTCAGGCGACGATCGACTTCAGCGCTTCGACCACGTCGTGGGCCAGGTGACCGCCCGTCTCCTCGTCGAGGATCGCGATCGCCTGCTCCTGCGGCATCGCCGCACGGTACGACCGGTCCGCGATGAGCGCCTCGTACACGTCGGCGACTGCGACAATCCGGGCCCCGAGGGCGAGCGAGGGGGCGGCGAGTCCGCGGAAGTAGCCTCGACCATCGAGCCGCTCGTGATGGCAGGCCGCCATCTCCGCGACGGCGTCGAGCTGGGCGACCGGCGCGAGGATGCGCAGGGTGAGCTCCGGGTGGCGCCTGATCTGCTCGTACTCCGCATCGGTGAGCGCCGCGGGCTTGTCCAGGATGGCGTTGGGGACACCGAGCTTGCCAAGGTCGTGGAGGAGGCCCGCCCGGCGCACGTCGGCGGCCTCGCCCGACGGCAGGCCGAGCCGATCGGCGAGGGCCCAGGAGTAGCCGGCGACGCGCTGGGAGTGGGAAGCCGTCAGCGGGCTCTTGGCATCGACGATGTCGGCGAACGCCGACGCGATCCGGTCGAGGTCGTCGTCGTCGGAGACGCGCGCGAGGCGCTCCGGCTCGAGCGCCATCGTCCGGCCCACGAGGTCGGGCGCGGCGAGCTCGTCGAACAGGCCGCCGTCCAGGAGGTCCAGCAGCCGACCCGAGACGTCCGGGTCATACCAGGAGCCGCTCCGCTCGCGCAGGACGCGCTGTGCGACCAGGCGACCGCGAGTCGCCCGGAAGATGTCGAGGCCCTGGCACGCGGCGAGGATCCGGGCCAGCGGGTGGATCCGGTCGCGGGCCAGGCCGCGCGGCTGGCCGCCGCCGTCCCAGTGCTCGTGCAGGTCGTGGATCGCCTCGCCGACACGATCGCTGAAGCCGGCCTTGCGGGCGATGGCCGCGCCGCGCTCGCAACGGAGCTGCTCGACGAGGTGATGCTCGCGCCGGCCGGCGAGACCGATCCGGACGAGGCGGCGCAGGCGGAGGGGCAGAGGCTCGGTCGAGGGGAGGTTCCGGATCGTGAACGCGGCGTAGTCGAGGATCGAGCGGCCGGTCGTGGACTGGCGGCCCTTGAGCGCGATGTCGTCGCCGCCGAAGATCCGCGTGACGGCCGCCGCGTTGCTCGAGCAGCCGGCGTCCTTGAGCATCGCCGCGTAGAACAGGTCGGCCAGCGTCTCGTCGTCGAAGCCCATATCAGCGGCGACACGCATCGCGAGATAGCAGGTGCGGACGGCATGGCCGGCGAGCTGGCCCTCGGTGAGGTCGAGGGCGGTCGAGAGCGCAGCGAGCAGCCGCGAGGTCTGGATCCCCTGGCGGTCGACGACGTGCGGCCGAAAGCCGGGTCCATCCGGGCGACCCCGATCGCGCAGCGGGCTGGCCGAGGTCGTGCCGTCGAGATAGCGGATCTCGAAAGCCGAATC
>DASVIK010000378.1:0-4734 GCA_036382135.1 Candidatus Limnocylindrales bacterium
GGCGTCCTTCCAACCGACGAGGATGGTCTCGCCGGCCTTGCCGGGCAGGGTCCGCTCGACGATGCCGGCGACGCGCAGGTCGGCCGGGGTCGCGGCACCCACCGTGAAGCGCATCGTGGCGCCGAGTCCCAGGCCGAGGCGGGTCGCCTGGCTGCGGGGCAGGATCACGGTCCCGCCGGCGTCGAGCCCGGTGAGCGCCGAGGTCCGGTCGCCGGCCACGAACGTGAGCCGCCCGTCGGCGAGGAGATCCTGACCCGCGATCGCGGCGGCGTCGAGACGGATCCCCTGGTACGCGGCGTCGAACGTCGCGATCGGCGTCACGCGGGCGACCCCCGGGACGGCCGCGAGCGTCGATCCGGGACCGGATTCGTCGATCGCTGCCGGCACGATCGAGGTGACGATCTCGTCGCCTGGCACGACGTCGACCAGCCAGGCGTTCGCCGCGAGTCGGGCGTTCTGGGCGACGTCCCCCACGGCCACGACCATCGCCAGCCCCACGAGGAGGGCGCCCACCGTCAGGGCGGTCCGGCTCGGGTCGCGGATGACCGCTCCCCGGGCCAGGCGCTCCTCGGTGCGCAGGATCCAGGCGAACGGAATCCCGGCGATCCGCGCGAGCGGCGCAAGGACGAACGGCGAGATGACCGTCGCACCGAGGAGGATCGCGTACACGACGAGCGATCGGAGGGGCGACCCGGCGGACGCGCTACCGGGCCAAGCCAGGGAGCCGCCCACGGCGACGACCGCGAACACGACGATGAGCCAGCGCAGGCGCGCCCGTCCGCCCGCGGCCGCCTCGGTCGGCCGGGACCGGAGGGCCTCGATGGGCGAGACGCGGCCGGCCCGGATGGCGGGCTCGAGCGCCGCCGCGATCGTCACCGCGACGCCGACCACGAGCGCGAGGACGATCCCGAACGGCGGCACGGACAGGCCGTCGAGCGGGACGCTGGCGATGCCCCGGACATACCCGACCATGACCGCCGCGAGCCCGAACCCGATCGCGATGCCGATCGCCGACCCGACGACCCCGAGCACGAGCGCCTGTACGAGCACGATCCCGGCCACCTGCCGGCGGGTGGCTCCGGCCGCCCGGAGGAGGCCCACCTCGCGGATGCGTTCCGACACGGTCATCGAGAGCGTGTTGAAGATGAGGAACGCCCCGACGAAGAGGGCCACCGCGGCCAGGAGCGAGGTGAGCGCCTGGAACGCCCCGGTCGAGGCGCGCAGGGACGCGGCGATGTCGGCTGGGCCGGTCAGGACGTAGGGCTCGGTCGTCAGGCTCTTCTCGAGCGCCGCGGTGACAGCGTCCGCGGTCGTGCCCCCGTCGATGGCGATGTCGACCCGGCTGAGGCCGATCGGACCGAAGACGACGCGCGCCTCGTCGATCGTGACGACGACCGTCCGGCCGGCCGCGTCGAAGAGCGGCCCGGATCCGGGCAGGATCCCGGCGATCGTGACGGTCGAGGCGGCCGTGTCGCCCAGGCCCTGGAGGGTGATCCGCGATCCCACCGCGAGCCCGTCGGCTGTCGCCAGGCGCTCCGAGACGAGGGCCGTCGGCGTGCCCGGACCGCGCAGCTCGGCCGCCCCGGCGATGTCGTGGATCGCCGGGTCCGCGGCGGGGTCGATGGCGAGGACCGTGACCGGCGGTTGGACGGCCGGCCCCGACGCCGTGGGGGCGAGGAACGTGCGGCGCTCGATGCGCGGGGCCGCGAGCGCGACGCCCGGCGCGCCGCGGATCGTGGCGAGCGTCGCGTCCGAAAGGCCGCCCTCGGCGAAGGCGGACACCCGCAGGTCGGCCCGCCCGATCAGGTCGCGGACCGTGCGGTCGACGGACCGGTCGATGCCGTCGTTCGTGGCGAGGGCGGCGAAGAGCACCCCGACCCCGAGCGCGATGCCGGCCAGGGTGAGCACGGAACGTGCGCGGCGGGCCCACAGGCTGCGCCACGCGAGACCGGTCAGGCCGCTGGACCAGGGCACGTCGTTCGCCGCCGTCCGGTCGGCCGCTACAGCCCGAGCTGGGCGAGCCGCGCGATGAGCGGCGTCGCGTCGTGCGTGTCGCGCCGTCCGAGCCGGATCTCCTCGAGGATCCGCCCGTCGCGGACGACGCACACGCGGTCGGCATACGCCGCCGCCTTCGAATCGTGGGTCACGAGGACGATCGTCTGGCGCCGCTCGGTGCAGCTCCGGTACAGCGCGTCGAGGATCTCGGACCCGGTCGTGTAGTCGAGATTGCCCGTCGGCTCGTCGGCGAACAGGAGGGCCGGTCGGGTCACGAGTGCCCGGGCGACCGCGACCCGCTGCTGCTCGCCCGCCGACAGCTGGTCCGGCTTGTGGTGCTCCTTGCCCCGCAGGTCAACGAGCTCGATGACGTCGCGGATGCGGGCGGCCAGGTCGCCGCTGCGTGGGTCCTCGCCGGCGATCGTGAACGGCAGGCCGATGTTCTCGGTGACGTCGAGCAGCGGGATGAGGTTGAAGAACTGGAAGACGAAGCCGGTCCTGTCCCGGCGGAGGCGGGTCGCCTGCTCGTCGCCGAGGTGGCTGATCGTCTCGCCCTGGAGGATGACCTCGCCGCTCGATGGCCGGTCGAGACCGCCGAGGAGCTGGAGCAGCGTGCTCTTGCCCGATCCGGACGGTCCCATGAGCGCGACGAACTCGCCCTCGTCGACGGTCAGCGAAACGCCCCGCAGGGCCTCGACGGTGGTCTCGCCGAGCCGGAACGACTTGGTGAGGTCACGGGCCTCGAGGATCGGGGGCATCTGCGCCAGTGTAGCGGGCCGGAATCCGGCGAGCCGAAGGAGCGCCCGTAAGCCGCCGGTCAGCCGCCGAGGAAGAACCCGGCGACCCCGCCCACGATCGTCTCGAACAGGCCCTGGGGCACCGGCGGGTCGACGACCCGGAAGGTCATGGCGGCGGCGGCGTTCGAATCTCCGCCGGGCGTGGTGTTGGCGCCGGGAGCGCCGGCCCCGGGCGTGCCCTCGGCGGGCGAGCCGTCGATGGCGCCGTTCCCGGTGGGTGTCGCGGCGTCGAACGGCGGTCCGGTCGGCAGGTCGGTGGGCGCGGGCGGCTCGGTGGCGGGTTCGGTCGGGCTGGCCGCGGGCGCGGCTGTCGGCTTCGGCGTGGGTCGCGGCGTCGGGCGGGGGGTCGCTCGAGGCGCGGGCCTGGGCGTTGGCCTGGGGGCGGGTTTCGGCGTCGGCTTCGGGGAGCTCCCGCAGGTGTCGGCGAAGAGAACCGTCCAGAAGTGATTGCCGCTCGAGTCCTTGTACGCCCCGATCCCGATGTGGTCCCAGGACTTGCCGAGGATGTTCGCCCTGTGCGGCGATGATTTCATGAAGTCGGACTGGATCACCTGGGTCGCGCTGCTGTCGGGGTAGTTGTTCCAGCCGATGTTCTCGCCGGCCACGTGGTAGCAATAGCCGCGTCGATCCATCTCGCCGAACACGTTGCCGCCCGGCGGGCTGGGGATCTTGTGATCGAAGTAGTTGCGGACGCTCATGTCCTTGCTGCGCCAGCGGGCGATCGAGGTGAGCGCCCCATCGACCTTGAGGGCTGAGAGCCCGGCGCTCGCGCGGGCCTGGTTCGTCAGCGCGACGAGCTTGGACTCGTCCGCGCTGCTGTAGGCGTTCGAGCTCCAGGCGAAGGCGGGCGCGGGCGCGACGAGGAGGCCCACGGCGCTGAACGCGAACGCGGCCGCGACGAGCAGGCTCCACCGAGCGGCGGCGCGGCGTGGAGCGTGGATGGACATCGTGTCGATGGAGGCCTCGAGGTGGGCGGTGCGGTGTGGTTCCAACCGTAGGGGGGTTGTCCGGCCCGGTCGCCCGCGCGATGGTCCCTTCCCGACCGACCCGGATGTACCACCCGTGATAGCAGGGGCGCATCGTGGCGAGGAGCGGCGAGCGAGTCGGCTCGCGACCTCCGTGCGGCGGGCGTCGCGCGGCGACGGGCTATACTCCCGTCGCCCTCCGCGGGACCTCGCGGTCCCGGAGCGGCGCCCGTGGTGGCCTTAGCTCAACGGCAGAGCAGCGGATTGTGGATCCGCAGGTTATGGGTTCGAAACCCATAGGCCACCCCAACCCCTCCCCTCTTCCCGCGTGGCCGGCGAGCGCCGATCCGTCTCGACGGGGGTCGGCCGACGCGCGATGATGGGCACCGTTCGCTTGGAGTGGGTGCATGCTCTCGCGTCCCGAGCCGGCCTGCCTGCTGATCGCCGACATCTCCGGCTACACGCGGTATCTGGCCGGCACCGAACTGGATCACGCCCAGGACATCCTTGCCGACCTCATGACGACCGTCGTTGGCGCCATGAGGCCCAACTTCCGCCTGGCGAAGCTCGAGGGTGACGCGGCCTTCGCCTACGTGATCACCGAGCGGATCGACGGTTCGCAACTGCTCGATACGGTCGAACGGACGTACTTCGCCTTCCGCCGGCGGCTGCGGGACATCGCCCAGGCGACCGCGTGTCAGTGCAACGCCTGTGTGCTCATGCCGAGGCTCGATCTCAAGGTCATCGCCCATCACGGCTCGGTCGTCCGTCACCGGATCGCCGGACGCGAGGAGCTGGTCGGCTCGGACGTGATCGTCGCCCACCGGATGCTCAAGAACCACGTGGTGGAGCGGCTTGGAATGGCGGCCTACGCCCTGTTCAGTCAGCCCTGCATCGACGCCATGGCGGTCGACCCGATCGCGCTCGGGATGACGGAGTACCGGCACACCTACGACGATCTCGGCGAAGTGGTCGGC
>DASVIK010000379.1:0-5782 GCA_036382135.1 Candidatus Limnocylindrales bacterium
GACGCCATCGTCGTGGGGGCCGGCCACAACGGCCTGGTCGCCGCGGCCCAGCTCGCCCGCGCGGGTTGGCGGGTCCTCGTCCTGGAAGCGCGGGACCGGGTCGGCGGCGCGGCGACGACCGGAGAGCTCGGCGCGGGCTTCCGGGTGCCGACGCTCGCCCACACCGTCGGTCGGCTGCGGCCGTCGGTCGTGCGCGACCTGCGCCTCAAGGACCACGGCCTGTCGCTCGTGGCGCCGGAGGTCCGGGCGTTCGCGCCGTCGGCGGACGGGAGCGCGATCACGCTGTGGGCCGACGTCGCCCGCACGGCCGAGGGGCTGCGCGCCCGCTCCGGTCATGACGCTGCCCGCTATGCGGACTTCGACCGGCTCGTCCGGTCGCTCGGCAGGTTCCTGGCCGACATGGCGGCCACGGCTCCCCCCGACATCGCTGCGCCCACCCTCTCGGCGGCGCTGACCGGGCTCAAGCTCGGCCGCTCGTTCCGTGGCCTCGGGCGCCGCGACGCCCGGACCGTCCTCCGCGTGCTGCCGATGGCCGTGGCCGATCTCGTCGCCGAGTCGTTCGAGACCGACGCGCTCCGGGCCGCCATCGCCGTCCGAGGCGTCCTGCACACGGCGACGGGTCCGTGGTCCGCCGGGTCGGCGTTCACGCTGCTGGCCGACTCGGCGGGCAACGACGGTGGCGCGGCCGGCCAGACCGTCTTCGCCCGCGGCGGCCCCGGCGCCCTGGCCGAGGCGCTCGCGTCGGCCATCCGCGCGGCGGGCGGCGAGATCCGGACGAATGCCCCGGTCGCCCAGGTCACGGAGCGCGACGGCCGGGCGTCCGGCGTCGCGCTGGACTCCGGGGAGGAGATCGCCTCGGCCATAGTCGTGGCCGGCATCGACCCGAAGCGGCTGCTGATGCGGCTCGTCGATCCGGTCACCCTCGGGCCGACGCTCGCCTGGCGGGCCGGCAACATCCGGACGCCGGGCCGGGTCGCGAAGGTCAATCTCGCGCTGGCCGGCCTGCCCCGGTTCACCGCCGCGGGGGACGACGGAGACCGGCTCCTGCGCGGCCGGATCCTGGTCGCGCCGGGCATCGACGCCCTCGAGCACGCCTTCGACGCGAGCAAGTACGGCCGCATGAGCGAGCACCCGCTGCTCGAGGCGACGATCCCCTCGCTGGTCGATCCCTCGCTCGTCGAGGGTGCGCGGCTCGGGCGGCGCAAGGGGCCGGCCCACGTGATGAGCGTCGTCGTTCAGTGGATGCCGTTCACGCTCCGCGACGGCGACTGGGATGCCCATCGCGAGGAGCTCGGCGACCTGGTCGTGCGCGAGCTCGAGACGGTCGCTCCCGGCATCGGGAAGCAGGTCGTCGCGCGGCAGGTCATCACGCCCCTCGATCTCGAGCGCGACTACGGCCTGACCGGCGGCCATCCGTTCCACGGGGAGTTCGCGCTCGACCAGTTCTTCCTCTGGCGGCCGCTCCTCGGCCATGCCCGCTACCGCATGCCGCTCGCCGGTCTCTACCTGGCCGGTTCGGGCGCCCATCCGGGTGGCGGGATCACCGGCGCGCCCGGCGCCAACGCGGCCCGCGAGATCCTCGCCGACGGCAAGCGCCGCCGCTGATCCGCCTCACTCGGGCGCGGCAGGCGCCGGGTCCTCGGATGCCGTGGAAGGGCCGGCCGGCAGCTCCCATGTCCAGGTCTTGAGCCGCCGGAGCAGGCTCCGCCCGGTCAGGTCGAGGTGGATCGGGGTGACCGCGACCCAGCGGTTGATGACCGCGTGGAAGTCCGTGCCCTCGACGGCGAGCCCGGACGGGGGCTGGCCGCCGATCCAGTAGTAGGGCAGGCCGCGCGGGTCGAGGCGTTTGACGAGCTCGTCCTGGTAGACCCGCCGGCCGAGCCGGGTCACCTCGATGCCCAGGCACTCGTCGATGGGGACCGCCGGCACGTTCACGTTGATGAGCTCGCCCCGAGAGAGGCCGTGCTCGAGGATGTTCCGGGCGACCGTCGCGGCGGCCAGGGCGGCGAGCTCGAAGTCGGGGTGCTCGTAATACTCCTGGCTGATCGCGAAGGCCGGGCAGTTGTTGATGACCGCCTCCATGGCCGCGCTCACGGTGCCCGAGTAGGTGATGTCGTCGCCCAAGTTGGCGCCGTAGTTGATGCCGGCGGCGACCAGGTCGAAGCCGTGGTCGAAGTAGCCCAGGAACGCGAGGCTGACAGCGTCCGTCGGCGACCCGTCGACGGAATAGCCGATCGAGCCGTCGCCGAGGGTCCGCTCGCGAACGCGGAGCGGGCGCATGAGCGTCTTGGTGTGGCCCACGGCGCTCTGGTTCGTGTCGGGCGCCACGACCGTCGTGTCGCCGATCGGGTCGAGGGCCTGCTTGAGGGCGAGGAGGCCCCGCGATTCCACGCCATCGTCGTTCGTGACGAGGATGCGCGGGCGGGTCGTCCAATCGCCGAGCGGCCGGGCCATCGGCCGCAACGCGCGCGGGCCGCCCCGGGCCGCCCCGCCGGCGAGCGGTTCGCCGCGCTCCTTGTCGACGTCCCGTCGCTCGACCCGTGCCCGCTCCCGGTTCATCTCGGGCTCCGCCGGCCGGTCTGTCACGGACTGACCTCGACCTCCACGTCCTCGCCGGGGATGGGCTCGCGCGGGACCCGGATCGTGCGTCCCTCGCGAGCCTCCACGCGCCGGGCGGCCCGGACGGCCACGCCCCCGCCGTCCCGTTGGCGGCCGAGGTAGTGGAAGAAGAACGCCGACACGACGGCGGCGATCGGGATGCCGAAGATGGCGCCGATGATCCCGCCCACTTTCGAGCCGATGAGCACGGACCCCAGGACGACGATCGGGTGGATGCCCACCGCCTCCTGCATGAGCCGGGGCTGGATCGCGTTCATCACGATCACCCAGCCGACGCCCATGACCAGGACCGTGGGCAGGAGGACATCGGGCTTCACGACGACGGCGACGAGAACCGGCGGCAGCCAGGCGACGAACGGCCCGAAGAACGGGATGGCCATGAGGACTCCGGCGGCGGCCGACGTGATCGCCAGGTAGTCGAGGCCGAAGACGGCACTCGTCGCGACCGCGAACGCCGCGTACGTCAGGCCGAGGACCGCCTGTCCGCGCAGGAACCCGCCGAAGGAGTGGGCGATGCTCGTCTCGAGCAGGCGCGCCTCCTCGGCGTAGGCCGGCGGGACGAGGCGCAGCAGGAACGACATGATCCGGCGGCTGTCGATGACCATGTACAGGGACAGGATGAGCATGAGCAGCACGTTGCCGATCGCCCCCAGGCTGGCGACCGCCAGCTGCTGGACCGGCCCGACGAGCTGGGCGGCGTAGTCGTTCAGGTTGCTCAGGAAGATCTCGCCCTGGGCCGCCAGGTCCACCTGCCCCAGGCCGATCGCCCGGAGCCGGTCCTGCCACGGCGCGAGGATCGTCGGCAGGTCGCGCTGGATCCGCGGCACGTTGGCGATGAAGTCGCTGATCGAGGTCGCGAGGGCCTGGGCGAGCACGAGCACGAGCAGGCTCAGCGCGCCGAGGAGCACGGCATAGACGACGACGACCGCCGCGACGCGGGGCAGGCGCGGAGCCAGCCGCACGATGGCCCCCACGACCGGGCTCAGGATGAAGGCGAGCAGCCAGGCCAGGAAGAAGACGAGGACGATGTCGCCGAAGTAGAAGAAGAGGTCCGACACGAAGCCGGCCACGATGAACCCGACCGCCACCGTGGCGAGGATGAGGAGGGCGTCGATCCAGCGTCGTTCGCGCTCGGTCAACTGGAACGGCATCGTCCGGACGTGCCTCCGACTTCGGGGAGTGTCAGCCCCTCCCCGTACCTTGATGGTAGCCCTGTGCGCTCAGCCCGGGATCACCGCCGGCTCACCGGAGACCCATCCGCTCGCGGACCTCGGCCAACGTCGCCTCGGCGAACGGCCGCAACCGGTCCGCGCCGGCCTCGAGGACCCCGGCCACCTCGGCCGGGTGCGCCATGAGCTCCGCGTAGCGCTCCCGGGCCGGTGCGTAGTGCGCGATGATCCGCTCGGCGAGCAGCTTCTTCGTGTCGACGCAGCCTGTCCGGGCCGTCCGTTCACCGTCCCAGATCTCGTCGTAGTCGTCGCCGAAGAACCGGTGGAGTTGGCACACGTTGCAGACCTCCGGTCGGCCCGGGTCGGTCCGCAGGATCCGCTGGGTGTCGGTGACCATGCTCATGACCTGCTTCCGGACCGCCGCCGGCTCGCCGAAGATGTCGATGGTGTTGCCGATCGACTTGCTCATCTTCCGGACCCCGTCCGTGCCGAGCACGACGGGCGCGTCGGTGAACACCGCCTGGGGCTCCGGGAACGTCTCGCCGTAGCGGTTGTTGAACGCGCGGACGATCTCGCGGGACAGCTCCAGGTGGGCGGCCTGGTCCTTGCCGACCGGTACGAGCGAGGCCTTGTAGATGACGATGTCGGCGGCCTGCAGGACCGGGTAGGTCAGCAACCCGTGGTTGACGTCGTCGGGCTGGTTGGCCTTCTTCTCCTTGAACGTCGGCGTCCGCTCGAGCCAGCTCACCGGCGTCACGGTGCACAGGAGCCAGGCCAGCTCGGTGTGCTCCGGGCGCTGGCTCTGGACGAACAGCGTGCACCGTTCGGGGTCGAGACCCAGGGCCAGGAGCGAGGCGGCCATCTCGAGCGTCCGGCTGCGCAGCAGGACCGGGTCGTGCGTGCTCGTCAGGGCGTGGTAGTCGACGATGCAGTAGATCGCCTCGTACTCCCATTGGAGCGTGACGTAGTTCCGGATGGCCCCGAGGTCGTTGCCGAGATGGACGATCCCCGACGGCTGGATGCCGCTGAAGATGCGCGGTCGCGGGGCAGGGGCGCGGGCCGGCACAGGCGCGGGAGCCACATCGAGGGTCATGGTCGCCGAGTGTAGCCGACCCCGTCGACCCGAAGCCGAGGGCCGTGGCCGGCGGTCCGACCGGTGGAACGAGTCTGGTCGAGGCTCGCCCGACGAGCGCGCGACCGTCCGGGCATCGCCGCCTCCGCTACCATCCCGACCGTGCACGCCCCGCTTCACATCCGCTCGTGAGCCCCGATCGACCGCTGCGGGTCGGCCTGCTCGGTGCCGGGACCGTGGGCCGCGAAGTGGCCCGGGCCTTCGCCGACTTCCCGGACCGGCTGGTCGTGCACGGCGGTGCCCGGCTCGAGCTCGTCGGGGTGGCCGTCCGCGACGTCGCGAGGGCACGGGCGGCGGGCATCGCGGCCGACCTCCTGACCGACGCGCCGGCCCATCTCGTGGCCTCGAGCGACACGGACGTCGTCGTCGAGGTCATGGGCGGCGACGAGCCCGCCCGGACGCTCATCGCGGCCGCGCTTGGGGCGGGCAAACCCGTCGTGACGGCCAACAAGCACGTGATCGCGCACCACGGCCCCGAGCTCGAGGCCATCGCCCGGCGGACGGGGGCCGCCCTCCGCTTCGAGGCCGCCGTGGCGGCCGGAATCCCCGTCCTCGGGCCACTCGCCGCCGAGCTCGCCGCGGATCGGGTGAGCCGCGTCCGGGGGATCGTCAACGGGACGACGAACTACATCCTCTCGGCGATGGCCGAGGAGGGCCGCGCGTACGCGGAGGTCCTGGCCGCCGCCCAGGCCGCCGGCTATGCCGAGGCCGATCCGTCCGTCGACGTGGAGGGGGACGACGCGGTGAACAAGCTCGTCATCCTCATCCGGCTCGCGTTCGGGACCTGGGTCGACCCGGCCGAGGTCGTCCGGCGGCCGCCGACGAGCGAACAGGGCGGTCATGCGCGGTCCGGGATCACGGG